>JAHCKS010000035.1 GCA_026125665.1 Rubrivivax sp. | reverse complement strand
GCACGCCAGCGCCGGGTGCCCGGGCCGAAAGCGCCGGCGGCGGCACGATCGTCCGCGGCGGGCGGGGCGACACGGTGCTCCGCGACGCCCCTCGCGGTGGCTCCCGCGATGCACCGCGCGACCCCGCTCGTGAGGCAGCCCGCCAGGCGGCCCGCGAAGCGCACGAAGCCCGGCTGGCCGAGGCCGCGGCGCAGCACTTCCGCAACTACACGCAGCTGTCGCCGCAGGGTCCGGGGTGGCTCTGGGTGACGCTGAGGGCGGCATCGCTCGTGGCGGCGCTGGGCTTGGCCGCGACGCTGCTCGTGCTGCCCGAGCTCGGGCTGCTGCTCTTCTGGGGGCTCGTGATCCCGGTCGTGCCGGCGCTGCTCGTCATCGCGCCGGGCCTGTGGCGGCAGGTGTGCCCGATGGCGGCGCTGAACCAGCTGCCGCGGGCGGTCAACCGCAGCCGCGGCGCCGACCTGCCGCCGGCGGCGAGGGACGCCGCGTTCACGGTGGCGCTGGCCCTCTTCATCGGCGCGGTGGCGCTGCGCCAGCCGTGGCTCAACCAGCACGGGCCCTCGGTCGGTGTGCTGGTGCTCGTGCTGCTCGTGGCGGCCTTCGTCGGCGGCTGGCTGTACAAGGGCCGCAGCGGATGGTGCGGCACCTTCTGTCCGCTCGGGCCGATCCAGCGCACCTACGGGCAGGCGCCGCTGGTGCTGGTGCGCAACGGCTATTGCGAGCCCTGCCTGGGCTGCCAGAAGAACTGCTACGACTTCAACCCGCGCGCCGCCGTCTTCAGCGACGTCTACGACGACGACGCGCGCTACGCCGCGCAGCGGCGCCTCTTCATGGGCCTGCTGCCGGGGCTGCTGCTCGGCTACTTCCTGGCCGCCCCGCTGGGGGTGCAGGGCACGGCGGCAGGCTTCGGGCTGTTGCTCGCGGCCGCCGCGGGCTCCGCCGGTGTCTACGGGCTCGCGGTGGCTTTCGCCCCGGGCAATCCGTACCGCGTCTCGCTGGCCTTCGGTGCCGCCGCGATCACGATCTTCTACTTCTTCGCCGGGCCGGTGATCGTCGCCAGCGCGGCGGCCCTGCTGGGGCTGCCGGCACCGGCATGGCTGTCCGGCATGGCACAGGGCATCGGGCTGGCGCTGGCCGTCGGCCTGACGGCCGCGGGGCTGCGGTCCGAGCGGCGCTACTTGCGCGCGTCGGCGGCCGCCAAGGCGGCGAAGGCGCAGGCCGCGGCCCGCCCGGTGGCCGAGGCGAGCGACGGCAAGTCGCGCTTCGGCGGCGGCCGCAGCCTGAAGGACCGGCTGGCGGCCAGCGACGCAGCCGAGGTCACCGACCGCGAGACCGGCATCACCTTCCAGGCAGCCAGCGACGGCACGCTGCTCGAAGCCATCGAGAAGGCCGGCCTGAAGGTCAACTACGGCTGCCGCGCCGGGGTGTGCGGGGCCGACGCGGTGGCCGTCTGCGAAGGTGCCGAGCACCTCTCGCCGATGGCCGCCGACGAGCGCGCGACGCTGCGCCGAATGGGGCTGGACGGCACCGTGCGCCTGGCCTGCATGTGCGTGGTGAGCGGGCCGGTGACGATCGACCGCGACGCGCGATCGGCCAAGCCGCGCGCCGACCCGGCCACGATCGCGGCCGCGGCGCGGCACGACCGGGCGCAGGCGGTGGGCATCCAGCGCGTCGTCATCGTCGGCAACGGCGTCGCCGGCATGAGCGTCGCCGAGGGCCTGCGGCGCGGCAGCCCGCGGCTGCACGTCACGCTCGTCGCGAACGAGCCGCACCGCTTCTACAACCGCATGGGCATCGGGCGCCTCGTCTACGACCCCGAGGGCATGGACGCGCTGCATCTCGTGCCCGAGGACTGGGCGCAGTCCAACGGCATCCAGGTGCTGCACGGGCGCGTGGCCGTGCGCATCGACCGCGAGCAGCGCCGGCTGGGCCTGACCGGTGGCGAGTGGCTGCCCTATGACCGGCTCGTGTTGACGACGGGCGCGCGCGCCAGCCTGCCCGACGCGGCGTTCATGGAGCACCCCAACGCCTTCGTGCTGCGCACGGCCGAGGACGCCGAATCGATCCGCGAGTACGTGCGTGCGACGCGCGCCCGGCGCGCCGTGGTGGTGGGCGGGGGCGTGCTCGGGGTCGAAGCCGCCGACGCGCTGCACAAGCTCGACCTGCGCGTGGCGCTGCTGCACCGCGCCGACCGGCTGATGAACGCGCAGCTGGACGCGCGCGGCGCCGAGGTGCTGGCGAACTACCTGGAGAGCATCGGCGTGCAGGTGGTCACCGGCGTGCAGGTCACGCGCTACGACGGCACGCCGGAGATCGCCGCCGCCTGGCTGGCGCACGGCCCGCGCGTGCGCGCCGACCTCTTCGTCGCGTGCCTCGGCATCCAGCCCAACGTGCACCTGGCCGAGACGGCGGGCCTGACAGTGGGCAAGGGCGGCATCCTCGTCGACGCGCAGATGCGCACGAGCGACGCGAACATCCTCGCGGCCGGTGACTGTGCCGAGCTGGCGGGGTCGGCGCGAGGGCTGTGGCCGATCGGCGCCGCACAGGCTGCCGTCGTCGTGGAAAGCATCTTCGGCGAAACGGGGGTCATGCCGCCCAGCCGCCAGATCGTGCAGCTCAAGTGCGACGGCATCGACGTGCGCAGCTTCGGCGTCGTCGAGCCGGCGGCCGGTGACGAGGTCCTGCAAGCCGCGGGCGGCGAAGCCTGGTGGCGCTTCGTGGTGCGCAATGGCGGACTGGCCGGCGGCCTCATCGTCGGCCCGCCGGGTTCAGCCAAGCCGTTCATGCGGCTGGTGCAGGACGCTGCCTTGTTCGCGAAGGCGAAGGCGGCGCTGGCCGAGGGCGACCTCGAGGCCGCGCTCGCTGCGGAAGCCCATCCGGCCTGAATCCCCGCGTCTGGCGCCTGCCGTGCCGGCGGCCCCAACGCCGGAGCCGACTACGTCATGCCGGCGCAGCACCATTGCAGCCGCGCTCGCCGGCATGGCCGCGGCGGGCACCAGCCACGCATTCGAGTTCCCGACGGGCATTCCCGATGTCGTGGTCCGCCTCGACAACACCGTGTGCCTGATCTAGCTCTACGGCCTGAGCTTCGCGAAGAACGTCGGTGGCGTCAGCATCCGCGCGCGGAAATCTCGCGGCGCGAGAAAGCGCCGCTGAACAGCCAGGTGCTCGGCGTCGCGCCCGGCATCCCGGTGCAGGGCGAGACGAACGGCTCGCGCTGCGACACGTGGCACGTGCTCGTCAACGCGCTCGGCTCGGTCGTTCGCGCGCCAGTGTTCGCGGCGCGGCGAACTGGTTTGCCGAGATCATCGCGGCCCGCTGGTCGAAGGTGAGAAGCTGCGCCAACGTGTTCAACGCGGTGGGCTTCGCGCCGTGCCAGGCCAACGGCATGGCGGGCCTTCGCGACTTCGCCAAGACGTTGAACAACGGGCGCTCGATCGAAGGCGCGCATGTTCCCGTTGCGAAGACCGGCTACGAGGCGATGTGGAACCACCTCGTGCGCTTCGACGGCCAGGCCTACGAGGCCAAGTACTGCAACCTGAGGGTGGAGCGAGCGGGCGCGCGACGCTGGCCACCAACGGCGTTGGCACGCGGGCATACCCGTTCTGGAACCCGGCCAAGGCTCGTGATGACACCTACTGGCGCGTAGGTCTCTGGCTTGGCCCAAAGGCCCATCCAGGCCACCGCCGCGAGCTGCGGGTAGCCCAGGTCGGCACGGCGGCGGCCAGCACCGGCCAGCGCGGCGTGCTCACCGCGTAAGCTTCCATCTTGCCACCCTGGATCAGCGGCACCGAGGCGGCCATGCCGTCGAACGTCAGCGGCACGTGGCCACCGATCAGATCCTGCAGCGCCGGCGTCGAGCCCTTGCAGCCCACGTCCAGCATGTCGATCCTGGCGGCCTGGGAGAGCGGGAAACCCGGGGAACTGGTCGGTTCATGGCCGAGCAACTGCTCACCTTGACGACGCGCAACCCCGGCGCGGAGCCAGACGCGAAGAATGCAACTGGCGAGAAGAAGCGCGTGCACGTGAGGAGCAGGATGCAAAGGCCCCGAGCGAGGAGATGTTGGCTGGCGGCGCTGGGTGTAGTGTGGTTGCTGTGCGCGTGCGGCGGCGGATCGCCGATGCCGGTGGACCAGGAGGTGCCGCCAGGGGGGTTGGACGGGCCGCCGCTGGCGCTACTCATCGGCAACGTAGCCGGGGGCGGTAACGTGGACGGTCCTGCTGCTGTCGCGCGCTTCAACCTCCTGGCCTGGATTGCCATTGGCACCG
This sequence comes from Rubrivivax sp., assembly GCA_026125665.1. Classification (GTDB taxonomy): domain Bacteria; phylum Pseudomonadota; class Gammaproteobacteria; order Burkholderiales; family Burkholderiaceae_C; genus Rubrivivax. Next base: position 43,366 of record JAHCKS010000035.1, on the reverse strand, counting down.
ACGCCAACCTCTACGTGGGCGATGCCGGCCAAGGCATCCGCATGATCACGCCGGACGCCGACGTCAGCACTGTCGATCGCACGCCGACGCTGCTCGATTGGGGGAGCGATGGCGCCGGCAACAGGTACGAGCTCCAGGTACACGGCAATCGCGTCCTGCGCATCGATCCGGCCGGCACCGTCAGCGTGTTCGCCGGAAGCAGCCAAGGTTACGCCGACGGGCCGGCCCCGTCGGCGATGTTCCACTTCTGCCAAGTGGAGGTCAGTCCGACGCGAACCATCTGGTTCTGCCCCTCGCGGCGCTTGGCCGTTGACCGTGAGGGCAACATCTACGTGCCGGATCACTATAACGATGCGGTGCGCAAGATCACGCCGCACGGCGTGGTCAGCACTTATGCCCGCGTGGGCGGGGTCATTGACTTGGCGATCGACAGCAAGGGAACGCTGTACGCCACCGCCGGCAACAGCCTGCGCGAGCTTGGCCGCGGTGACGTGATCTATCGCATCCGGCCCGGTGGGGCGGTGGAGCCTTTCGTCGGGACGGCCGCAAGCGACGGTGTCCAGCCGCTCATCTCGGCATCGACGGACTGCACCCCGTGGGCGGTGGCAAACGACGCGGCGGGGGCGCTCTACGTCACCGGCGCGGTGCAGCCCGCCACGCTCTGTCGCATCGACGGCAAACGCATCACCGCGGTGCCGCTCCTTGGAACGACCGGCCAAGCCCTCTGGCCCGGCGACTTGGTCGTCGACCGGGCGGGCAATGTGTTCGTGGCCGACAACCAGCGCCACGTTATCCGCCGCATCGACCCGAGCGGCGCCGTCACGACCTTCGCTGGTTCCGACCAGCGTCAAGGCGACGCAGACGGCGTCGGCGCCGAAGCTCGGTTCACAGGCCCTAACGGCTTGGCCATTGATTCCGCGGACAACCTGTACGTCACCGACTCGTTCAGCGCGGTGCGCAAGATCACGCCGGCCGCGGTGGTCACGACGCTCGCCGGCACGGCCTCGGCGGGACCGAACACCGACGGGCCGGCGGCGCTGGCGCGCTTCGACCATCCGCGAGGCCTCGCTGCGGACGCTGCGGGGAACGTGTACGTGGCCGACACCGGCCACCACACCGTGCGCAAGATCATGCCGGACGGCCGGGTGAGCACGCTGGCCGGCAGCCCAGGCGAGGCCGGCAGCGAGGATGGCACCCGGGGGCAGGCCAGATTCAATGGGCCCTGGGACCTAGCCGTCGACAGCGAGGGCAACGTATACGTAGCCGACTCCGGCAATCACACCATCCGCAAGATCACACCGGCGGGCGTGGTATCCACCGTGATCGGCATCGCGGGCCGTGAGGGCTTCATCGCCGGCCCGCTGCCGGGCGTGATCTCCAAGCCGCGAAGGCTTGCGTTCCACGGGTCCACGCTTTACTTCACCACGTACCAGGGCGTGGCGCGGGCCAGTAGGCTGACGGAGCGCCCACCCGAGCGGTCTTGTCCTCGGTCGCTTCGGGTGCAGCCCTGCGAGTAGGCGTGGTTGCGCAGCGGTCACTCGGTCGAGCGCCTCGTCAGTGTCAGCCAGCACCGCGCGGCCGCGGGGCGCCTGTCCACGCGCCGCGACGCGATCGCGATGTGGCGGTGGACCTTGAGTTGGAGTCGATCCGCTTTCGTGGACACCCCTGAAGAAGGGAAGGAGCCCGCGATGCATGTTGACGATCCGCGAAAACAGTTGCTGATAGTCGTGCCCCCCGCCGGCGCGAGCGCCGCCTCGACCAACGCGGCGCGCTCGGGTGACCCACCAAGATGCCCCGCCGCATACGGCAGGGTCGGCCTCATGGCACGGCGCTGACCTGTTCGAGGAGGGCCAACGCGTTCGCGCACCGACGAAGGTGTTGCAGTCTGAAAATTGACATAATATACATTGTCGGCAGTCCAAGAGTGGGACGCGGGGGGGCTGAGCCGGTGGTGCCGCAGCTGTTCACCATCGATCGCGCGCCGCGCGTGCTCCCGGTATGGGACGCCATCCTGCACGACCTCGGCCGCCCGCCCGCGCACCGCATCGCCCGCACCCTCGGGGTGGGCCGCTCCACCGTCTACCGCTGGGGCGCGGCCGGCGGTGGCCCCCGCATCGCCTGCCTGGCCCTGTTCTGGCTGACGCGGTGGGGCCGCTCCGAGATCGACGCTCAGGCGACCAACGACGCCGTGTTAGCGGTGCAGCTGGCCCGCGCCCTCAGCGAGGAACGCGAGCAGCTGCGGCGCGACAACGCTGTGCTGGCTACTCGTCTCCTTCAGGCGCAAACCGGGCATCCGGCGCCAGCGGTGCCGCTCCATGGCAGCGCCGCCACTGCTGACCACTTCCGCAGGGACACCGGCATCCGCGGGCCACCAACTGGCGGCCGCTTCCAGGCCTGCACCTGCTCATGACTGGCCTGCAATCGAGCCTGATCCGCTGCTTTGGCCGGATCTCTCGCAGCCGCCACCTCCTGCGCCGCCGCTTCCCGGTTCTTCGTGCTCTCGAAGCGCGCCGGCCGGGCTCGAGCATCCAGGTAGTCCCGCAGCGCCACAGCCAGGAGGCCGTTCAGCGATAGGCCCAGCCGTTGCGCGTACTCCTGCGCCTCAGCCTTCAACGGGTCGGGAAGTCGGAGTGTCGTGGCCATGAGCGCACCCGCCGAAAGTATCGTGTCAGAGTGGCATCATAGTGGCGTCACCGTGGTGCCGGTTTCGGCGTTGTTGGTAGTGAGACAAGCCCACCCCTGCGAGCCCCCGCCTACGGACGCAAGATGCGACGCCTTCGCCCAGCTCGCGCGCTCGCTGGGCGCAGCCGTCGCGGTGGTACCGGCAACGCCGGACCCGGCGGCCGAGCCCCGGTCCTCGCGAGCTCGGCCCGCGCCTCGGCCGCCGGCTCCTCGTGGCTTCGTTCACCGTTTGGACGACCCGCCCGCCGCGCGCATCGAGCCGCACGGTGGCGGGCAGGTCAACCAACGCCAAGGCCGGCCATGGGCTGGAAGCCCAAATGCGGCTTCCAGCCCATCGCCTAGCAGCGTCAGGACGCTACCGGGCGTCAAGGGCCCGGCCGTCCGCTGCAACGTCGTGCCCCACGCCGCGCCATTGCCCGAACAGTCGGCCGCGGCGCCCGCCAGGTCGGAGCGACGGACAGCCGAACCCTTGACCCCCGTCCGCTACCGGGAACACCCGGCCGCCGCTGGACCCCCAGGCAGCGCCGCCTTCACCGCAATCGCTTCAGCTTGCACCGCCACCCCCCTGCCAAGGAAGACCCGCCGATGAAGCACGAAAGCACCTACCGATGGCTCGCCGCCGATGACCTCCTGCGGCACGCCCTGGCAGCCTACTACAAGGCCTGCCGCGACGAGGACGCCTACCGCGCCGCCGCACCAGAAGACGCCGAGATCAACCGCCCGGACTTCGCCGAGGCCGTCGCCGTCGAGATCGGCAAACGGCTGATGGCCCACGGCCGCCAGCTCGCCCTCCCCGGCTTCGCCGACTACTCGGGCAACCTCACCTGCAGCAGCTTCTGCCCCGACCCCGTGCCGAATCCCTCAGCCGGGGCGCCGGTGGCGCAACATCCCACTTCGGGGACCGACCGGCATATACATTGTGCATCTATATCGATCACACAGAGAGGCCGCGCAATGGCGGCCCCGGTAGCGCCTTCAACTTCTAAGCATCAACTTGAGAAACCCGTCCCAAACAGCTGAAGCGAAAGCAAATTCCGAGGATCTACTGAGCCTGCACGACCTCCTCGGTCGTCTCGTCCTCGGCTTCATCCTCGGAGGCCGCGAGCAGAGTCGCCTGTGCGCCCATCGGGCGATCGAGCGGCCGGCACAGGTGCCGGTTCAGGCGCCCCAGGCGCTCGGACTTCTCCATGGCCGCGAACACCGCTTCGGGGTGCACCAGCAGCATGAACGGGTTGTGCTCGGGAGTGGTGTGCGCCATCGCGAATCTCCGGAAGGGTGGGATCGACCTCTGAGTGCCGATCGACTCTACGCAAAGGCCTTTCGGGCGACTACGAGAAAACCAGGGAAAACACCCCCTGGATGACTTACCACACGAACGGCCGGCACCCCAGCGTGACTCAGCGCACGGCGCTCTCGAGGCGAAGCGCCAAGGCATCGCGGCCTGCGCGGCGGGCGAAATCGGCGGCACTGAGGCCGGCCGCGTTGCGCCGGCGTGCATCGGCGCCGCGGCCGATCAGCAGATCGGCGCCGTCGATCGCGCCATACCCGGCAGCCATCATCAGCGGGGTCGTGCCGTTGCTCGACACCGCATCAAGAGCCGCGCCGCGCTCGAGAAGCAGCACGATGGCCCTCGGTTCAGGCCCGCTGGCCGCGTAGTGCAGCGGCGACCAGCCGCTGCGGTTCACCGTCGCGCCTCGTGCCAGCAGGCGGCCGATCCACTCGAGGTGACCCCGCAGCGCGGCCATCATCAAGGCCGTCTCGCCGGAGCGGTTCGGTCGGTCGACGTCCACGTTCGGCAGTGAGAGCAGCAGTTCCGCCACCTCGAAGCTGCCCTCGCGCATCGCGAGCACGAGGGCCGGCTGGCCGCGCGCATCGGGCGTGTTGGGGTCGAAGCCGGCTTCGAGCGCACGCGCCATCAGCCCGGGCCGGTCCAGATCGACGGCGCGGAAGAAGTCCTCTTCCACGCCGGCCGACGCGCGCACGGCAGCCAGGGCGAGCGCCCCCGCGACACCGGCACGCAGGGCCGCGCGGCGCGACCCGTCGTGATGCCGGGCACCTTCGGCCCGAGGCCACTTCGGGCCGCCTCGGGCGCCCGGGCCGCTGTATGAGTGGGGAGGAAGCCGGCACGGCTTCACGCCGCCCTCCTCGACGACTCGGCCGCCACGGGGGGCAGACCGAACAGGCCCTCGAAGTTCCGGCGGGTCGCCTCGGCGATCTCCTCCACGGGCACGCCTTTCACAGCGGCGAGGGCCTGGGCGACATACGGCACCCAGGCCGGTGTGTTCGGCTTGCCGCGGTGCGGCACCGGCGCGAGGTAGGGGCTGTCGGTCTCGATCAGGCAGCGCTCCAGCGGCACCATGCGCGCCACCTCGCGCAGCGCCTCGGCGTTGCGGAAGCTGAGGATGCCCGAGAACGAGACGTGAAAGCCCATGTCGAGCGCGGCGCGCGCCACCTCGCGCGTCTCGGTGAAGCAGTGGAACACGCCGCGCAGCTCGCCGCGCGCCCCGCCGGCCTCGCGCAGCAGCCGCACGGTGTCGTCGCTGGCGCTGCGCGTGTGCACGACGAGCGGCAGCGCGGTCTGCCGCGCCGCCTCGATGTGCACTCGGAAGCGCTCGCGCTGCCACTCCATGTCGGCGACGCTGCGTCCGTTCAGGCGGTAGTAGTCGAGCCCCGTCTCGCCGATGCCGACGACGCGGGGGCGCCGGGCCAGTGCCACCAGCGCAGCCACGTCGGGCTCGCGCACGCCTTCGCTGTCGGGATGCACGCCCGCGGTTGCATAGAGCCGATCGTCGCGAGCGGCGAGCGCATGCACGGTCTCGAACTCTTCCAGCGTCGTGCAGATGCACAAGGCCCGCTCGACGCGGGCCGCCGCCATCGCCGCGAGGATCTCGTCCACGCGCGGCAGCAGCTCGGGGAAGCTCAGGTGGCAGTGCGAATCGACGAACATCGCGAGCGGTCGGGAATCCAGGTGCCCCAGGACGGGTCCGCGGGCCGCCCCGCGGGCGGCCGGGCCGGCGGCGCACGGCAACGTGCGCCGTGGGCTAGATCGTCTGCGTCGGCTTGGCCGATTGCAGCGTCGTGCCGAGGATCTCCTCGATCTTCACCTTGAGCTGGCGGGTCTTCTCGTCGTTCGGGAAGCGCACGCCCACACCCTGCGTACGACCGCCCGAGGCATTGGCCGGCGTGATCCAGGCCACCTTGCCGGCCACGGGGAAGCGCTGCGGGTCGTCCGGCAGCGAGAGCAGCAGGTAGATGTCCTCGCCGAGGCGGTAGTCGCGGGTGGTCGGCACGAACAGCCCGCCGTCGGCCAGTAGCGGAATGTAGGCCGCGTAGAGGGCGCCCTTCTCGCGGAACACCAGCTGGATCACGCTGGGCCGGGCGGCGGCGCCCGGCACCGTGGCCGGTGCCAGTCCGGCCGAACGCGTCGTCAAGCGATCGTTCATGAAGCGCAGTGTAGCCAACGGGACCGGCCGCGGGCGGCCGATCGATGCGCGCTCAGCTGGCTCGGCGCGGCGAAGTCGGCGCGCGGCCGTCCCTGGCGTGTGGCCCGCCGGGTTCGCGCGCCGCGCTGCCGCGCTCGTCGGCCCCACCGCCCAGGGCCCGGCATGCGCCGGCCACCAGGGCGTCGACGGCCAGCGCCTCGCTCCAGGGATGCTCGGCGGTCCGCGCCAGGCGCAGCAGCTCGTCGCGCCATGCCGCGAGTGCGGGGAGAGACAGCCCACCCGGCATCTGCATGGCGGCGAAGTAGCGGCCACCACCACCCGCAGCCACGGCCAGCGCGTCGTGGCACACCTTCAGCAGCAGCTCCACCGCCTGCGGCACCGACGCGCCGGCCAGCACCCCCGGCCGCCCGGCCACGAGCTGACTCGGCAGGGCGGCCCAGCGTGCCGCGTCGATGCCGCGCTGCCGCCAGTCGAGCACGTCGAGCGGCCTGCCGTCACAGGCGGCGAGCAGCACGCCGGCGTCGGCGATGCCCTGCCCGGCCAGCCACGCCTCGGCCACGGCGGCCTCGGGCGGCGGCACGACCAGCTGCTGGCAGCGGCTTCGCACGGTGGGCAGCAGGTGCATCGGGTCGCTGCAGGTGATGACGAGGCGCGTGCCGGCCGGCGGCTCTTCCAGCGTCTTCAACAGCGCGCTGGCGGCGTGCGGGTTCAGCGCCTCGGCCGGGTGCAGCACGACCATCTTGCCGCGGCCCCGCGCGGCGGTCTTGTGGATCCAATCGAGCCCGCCGCGCACGTCGTCGATGCGGATCTGCCGGCTCGGCTTGCGCCGGGCATCGTCGCCCTCCGGCTTGTCGTCGGCGAGCAGCCAGCCCGTCTCGCGCCGCTCGTTCTCGGGCAGAAGCACCAGCAGGTCGGGGTGCGCACGCGCCTGCACGAGCCGGCAACCGGCGCAGCGGCCGCAGGCGACACCCTCGGCACCCGGCGCTTCGCACAGGCGCGACTGCGCCAGGCCAAGGGCCAGCGCGCGTGCGCCGAGGCCCGGTGCTGCGCACAGCAGCAGCGCATGGCCACGCGCCGCGCCCAGCGCCCGCACGAGCGGCGCCGCAAGCCAGGGCAGCGGCAGCCTGCCGTCGGCGTCGATCAGCTCGGCCGGCATCGATTGCACGCCCCGGCCCTCGTGCCTACCACCACCGCCGCGCCGCGGCCGCCGACACCACCTGCTGCCACACCACGTCCGGTGCGCCGGCGGCGTCGATGCGCACGAAGCGGCCCGGGTGGCTGCGGGCCCGCGCCTCGTAGCCCTCGTGCACGCGGGCGAAGAAGGCCTCGTCCTCGCTCTCGAAGCGATCGGGCGCACGCGCCGCGCCGCGCCGCGCCGCGGCCACCGGGGCCGGCAGGTCGAACCACAACGTGAGGTCGGGCTGCCGACCTTCCTGCACCCACTGCTCCAGCACTTCGATGCGCGAGGTGTCGAAGCCCCGCCCGGCGCCCTGGTAGGCAAAGGTGGCGTCGGTGAAGCGGTCGCACAGCACCGTGGCGCCGCGCGACAGCGCCGGCAGGATCTGCCCGGCCAGGTGGTCGCGCCGCGCCGCGAAGACGAGCAGCAGCTCCGTCAGCGTGTCCATGGGCTCGCCGAGCACCACCTCGCGAAGCCGCTCCGCCAGCGGCGTGCCGCCGGGCTCCCGCGTCACGAGCACCTCGTGCCCGCGCGCGCGCAGCCACTGCGCGAGCGCCTCGATGTGCGAGCTCTTGCCCGCACCGTCGATGCCTTCGAAGGTGACAAAGCGCCCGGTCACGCTGGGCTCCGGCGGGGCGCGTTCAACGCCCGCCCTTCTGATAGCGGTTCACGGCCGCGTTGTGCTCGGCCAGCGTTTCGCTGAAGACGCTGCTGCCGTCACCGCGGGCCACGAAGTACAGCGCCTTCGTCGCCTGCGGCCGTACGGCGGCGCGCAGCGAGGCCAGCCCCGGCAGCGCGATCGGCGTCGGCGGCAGGCCGGCACGCGTGTACGTGTTGTACGGTGTGTCGCGCAGCAGGTCGCGCTTGCGCAGGTTGCCGTCGAAGGCCTCGCCGAGCCCGTAGATCACCGTCGGGTCGGTCTGCAGCAGCATGCCCTTGCGCAGGCGATTCGCGAACACGCCGCCGATGAGCGGGCGGTCGGCCTCGATGCCCGTCTCCTTCTCGATGATCGAGGCCAGCACCAAAGCCTCGTCGGCGCTGCGAAGCGGCGTCTCGGCAGCGCGTTCGGCCCAGGCCGCGGCCAGGTGCTCGTGCAGCGCGGCGTGTGCGCGCCTGAGCACGACGAAGTCGCTGACGCCGCGGCCATAGGCATAGGTGTCCGGGAAGAAGCGCCCTTCCGGATGCTGGCCCGGCGCGCCGATGGCCGCCATCAGGTCGGCGTCGCTCAGGTCGCGCGAGTCGGGTTTCAGGTGCGGCGCGCGCGCGAGCTCGGCGCGCAGCTGGCGGAAGGTCCAGCCTTCGATGAAGCGAACGCGCTCGAGCACCACCTCGCCGGCGAGCATCAGCGCCAGCAGCCGGCGCGGCGTCACCGGGCCGCTCACCTCGTAGGTGCCGGCGCGGATGGCGCGTGCCCGGCCCGACCAGCGGAACCACTCGTAGAGCAGACGCGGGTTCGTGTCGACGCCGGCGTCGACCCAGCGCTGCGCGATCGTTCGTGCGGAGGCGCCGGCGTCGACGGTGACGCTCGCACGCGGCGTGCGCAGCGACATTGGCTCGTCGAGCCATCGCCATGCCAACACCGCCGCCCCTGCAGCGAGAAGCAGGGCACACGCTGCCAAGGCCCCGCCCAGGGCCAGCCATCGGCGAGACCCCTTGGACCCTGCTGCCATGGTGGAAATGATAATCGTCGGCATGTCCGAACCCCTGTCCGAACTCGTTCACTCGCCGATGCAGGTCGCCCCTGTGCCGAGCGGCGCACTGGCGCTGCGTGACTGGGGCGTCATCCGCGCCAGCGGCGAGGACGCCGCCACGTTCCTGCAGGGCCAACTCACCAACGACATGCTCGAGCTCGGCAGCGGCACCGCCCGCCTGGCGGGCTACTGTTCGGCCAAGGGCCGGCTGCTCGCGAGCTTCGTCGTGTGGCGCGAGCCGGGCGGCGACTTCCTGCTCGCCTGCAGTGCCGACCTGCTGGCGCCGACGCTGAAGCGCCTGTCGATGTTCGTGCTGCGCGCGAAGTGCAGGCTGAGCGACGCGACGCCGGAGGTGCCGTTGCACGGCCTGGCCGGTGACGCAGCCCTGGCCGGCCTCGGCGCGGCCATGCCCCGCGGTGCGTGGGCCGTGGTGCCGGTGGGCGGTGGCTGCGCCGTGCGCCTGCCCGATGCGGCGGTCGGCGGCCAGCCGGTGCCGCGTGTGCTGCTTGCCGGCGCACCGTTGCCGGGCGGCCTGCCGGCACTGACGGACGCGGCGTGGCGCTGGCTGGAAGCGAAGAGCGGCACCGCCCGCATCGTCGCGGCCACCGTCGAACGGTTCGTGCCGCAGATGGTGAACCTCGAGCTCGTCGGTGGCGTGAGCTTCCAGAAGGGGTGCTATCCGGGCCAGGAAGTCGTGGCGCGCAGCCAGTACCGCGGCACGCTGAAGCGGCGCGCCTTCGTCGTGCATGGCGCGGCCGCGATGGCCCCGGGCCAGGAGGTCTTCCACGACGCCGACCCCGGTCAGCCGGCCGGCATGGTGGTGCTGGGCGGCGACCACGCCGGCTGGCATGCGGGGCTGGTGGAGCTGAAGATCGCCGCCAGCGAAGGGGGCACGCTGCACCTGGGCAGTGCGGACGGCCCGACGCTGACACTCGACCCCCTGCCCTACGAGTTGCCGAGCCTCGCGGCCTGACGACGGCCTGACGCCCGGCCCGGCGGGCTGCTCGGGGGCGGGCGTCGGGCCGACGACGGTGCCCGACTGCCACGCACGACGACGACACGACACGCATGCGCGAGCTCTTCGTCTACTGGCGCACCGCCGAGCCGGAAGCCGCGCTGCGGGCGGCGCGCGACTTCCAGGCGGCGCTGAACGGCGCGCATCCAGGGCTGCAGGTCGCCCTGTTCCGGCGCGACGACGAAGGCGCGCCGACCGCGACGCTGATGGAAACCTACGCCGGCGCGGTGCTCACGCCGGCGCTGGAGGACCGCATCGCCCGCGAAGGCGACGAGCGGCTGGCGCGCTGGCTGCGGGGGCCGCGCAAGGTGGAGGCCTTCGTCCGCCTGCCCGGCTGATCGGTTCGGGCGCCGCCGTCGCGCGGGGCCTGGCCGGGCCGCGCGCCTGCGCTACAGGACGCGCACCATCTCCTGGTGCATGCGCCCCGCTTCCTCGAAGCGCTCGCCGCGGGGCGCGAAGCCGAGCCGCTCGTAGAAGCGCTGCGCGCCGGTCTGTGCAGAGAGCACCACCTCCCGCTCGCCGCGCGCACGGGCCGCGTCGGCCAGCGTGCGCACGAGCCCGGCGCCGATGCCCGCTCCACGCAGCGGCGCGATCACGGCGACGCGGCCGATGCGCGCCCGGCCTGCCCCCTCGCCGAGCAACCGTGCCGTGCCCACGGCCTTGCCGAAGCGGTTGTAGGCGACGACATGCAGCGCCTGCTCGTCGTGCGCATCGGCGGCGGCGCCCTCCCCGCCGGCCGCGGAATGCACGCCGAGCTCCACCTCGAACACCTCGCGGCGAAGCGCCGCCGCGTCGCGGCCGAGCTCGGCCCAGGTGCCGCGGCGCTGCTCGACCATCGGCTGCCCCGCCTCGAACCCCTCGAGCACCGCGCGCAGCGCGTCGGGCACCGGCCGGCTCGTCTGCGTCGCCGGGTCGGCGAACACGTAGACCAGCTCGCCACTCACCAGCCGCGTCTCGTCGCGGAAGAGCGCCACGGCGAACGCCATCGACGAGCGGCCGATGCGCGCACAGCGCACGCCGACCTCGCACAGGTCGTCGTAGCGCGCCGAGCCCTCGTACTCCACGGTGGCCTTGCGCACGAAGAGGTCGCCGGCCAGCGCTTCCATCGTCTCGTGGTACGGCATCGCCAGCGCGCGCCAGTAGCCGGCCACCGCGGTGTCGAAGTACATCAGGTAGTGGCCGTTGAAGACGATCCTCTGCATGTCCACCTCGGCCCAGCGCACGCGCAGGCGCTCGAGGAAGCGGAAGTCGGCGTGGGTGGGCGGGGCGGCGGTGGTGGTCATGTCGCATCCGGGGGGCCGGTCGGCAGGTGGCGGTGCCGGGCTGGCGCCCGGTGGCGGTGCAGCGGCCCGGAGCATACTGGCGCCATGGCCCGCATCCTCTACATCACCCAGATCGACATCGACCCCGGCGTGCGCCGCCTGCTGCCCGCCGAGTGCGAACGCGTCGGCATGCGCCGCCCGCTCGTCGTCACCGACGCCGGCGTGCGCGCCGCCGGCGTGCTGGCGCAGGCCGAGGCCGCGCTCGGCGAGGTGCCGCATGCCGTCTTCGACGGCACGCCTTCCAACCCCACCGAGGCGGCCGTGCGTGCCGCCGTCGAGGTGCTCAAGCGCGAGCGCTGCGACGGCCTCGTCGCGGTGGGCGGCGGTTCGAGCATCGACCTGGCCAAGGGCGCGGCGATCGCCGCCACGCACGACGGGCCGCTCGCGACCTACGCCACCATCGAAGGCGGCAGCGCGAAGATCACCGAGCGCGTGCTGCCGATCATCGCCGTGCCCACCACGGCCGGCACCGGCAGCGAGGTGGCGCGCGGCGCCATCGTCATCGTCGACGACGGGCGCAAGCTCGGTTTCCACAGCTGGCACATCGTGCCGAAGGCGGCGCTGCTGGACCCCGAGCTGACGCTCGGCCTGCCGCCGCTGCTGACCGCGGCCACCGGCATGGACGCCATCGCGCACTGCATGGAGACGTTCATGGCGCCGGCCGTCAACCCGCCGGCCGACGGCATCGCGCTCGACGGGCTGGCCCGCGGCTGGGCGCACATCGAACGCGCCACGCGCCACGGTGACGACCTGCAGGCGCGCTGGCACATGATGAGCGCCAGCATGCAGGGCGCGATGGCGTTCCAGAAGGGCCTGGGCTGCGTGCATTCGCTCAGCCACAGCCTGGGTGGCGTGAACCCGCGCCTGCACCACGGCACGCTGAACGCGGTGTTCCTGCCGGCGGTGGTGCGCTTCAACGCCGGTGCCGACACCGTGCGCGAGGGCGAGCGGCTGCAGCGCATGGCACGCGCCATCGGGCTGGCCGGCTGCGACGCCGCGGGCACCGAGCTCGCCGAGGCGCTGCGAGCGATGAACCAGCGCCTCGGTCTGCCGTCGGGGCTTTCGGCGATGGGCGTGACGCGCGAGCTCTTCGAGCGCGTCATCGATGGCGCACTGGCCGACCACTGCCACAAGACGAACCCGCGCCTGGCCAGCCGCGAGGACTACCGGCGGATGCTCGAGGAGAGCCTCTGAGAGCTCCGGGGGCCGGGCCCCGGGCGGCCCGCCCGCGGCGCAGGTCCCGCTTGCCCGGCCTCGCCGGCGCAGGATGAAAGGCGACGGCCATGTCCTTCGTCAACACGGCGGACTCGGAGACCCTCTACGCCTGCGCCATCGCGACGATGTTCGCGAGCCTGCTGCCCTGGGGGCTGGTGGGTGCGATCGTCGGCCGCGTCGCCGCCTCGTTCGAGGTGGGCCTCGGCACGGCCATGGTGCTGTTCGGCGTCACGGGGCTGCTGCTCGGTGCCGGCGTCGGCTGGATCGTGCTCGTGCTATCCGACGAGGTCACGGGCCATGCCGCCGGGTGCACGACGCTCGAGCCGCCGGGCGAGGCCACCGTGCTCTCCCATCGCCAAGAGTTCGTGGCTCGCCTGCCCGGTGGCGCGGAACGGCGCCTGGCCTCGCCGCGAGCTGCATCTGCTACGCCGCGGCGCTGGCGCTGCGGGGCTCGCTGACGTTGAGCGCCGTCCTCGTGCTGCTCGTCGTCGGCGGGGGTTTCGCGCTCGCCGCCTGGTCGCTGGCCGTCCTCGGTTGACAAGGGGCCGGCGCGGGGTGCGCGCCGGGTGCGCGGCCGTTGCAGCCTGTCGGGCCCGGCTGCAGTCCGTCGCGCCCGGCTTGGGCACGGCGGGCCGGGCCGCTATGGTGTGCTACGTCACCAACACACCCGGCGCACCGCCATGCCAACCTGGGACTCGCAAGGGCCGATCTACCAGCAGCTGGCCGACCTGCTGGCGGCGCGGCTTCTGGACGGAGAACCACCCGAGGGCCAGGCCATGCCCTCGGTGCGCACGCTCGCCGCGCAGTACCTGCTGAACCCGCTCACCGTCACGCGCGCGCTGCAGACGCTGTCGGACAACGCCCTGCTGGAGAACCGGCGCGGCCTCGGCCTCTTCGTCAACCCGGGCGCGCGGGCGCGGTTGCAGACGGCCGAGCGGCAGCGCTTCCTCGAACAGGAGTGGCCTCGCCTGCGCGCGCGGCTGCGTCGGCTGGGCATCGGCCCGGAAGAACTGCATTGGGAGGAGACGGCGCAATGAACAGCCCCGCGACGACCGACGCGCCGGCCACCGCCCCGGCTGCCGGCACGCCACCCGCCAAGGCGGCCCCTGCCGCGCCGGCAGACGCCCCTGCCCTGGTGCAGGCGCGCTCGCTGTCGGTCAGCTACGGCGCCAAGCGGGCGCTGGACGACATCAGCTTCACGATCCCCAAGGGCCGCGTCGTCGGCCTGCTGGGCCACAACGGCGCCGGCAAGACAACGCTGATGAAGGCGATGGTCGGCCTGCTGCAGGGCGGCGGCGAGCTCGCGGTGCTCGGCCGCCAGCCGGTACGCGAGCGCGTCGCGCTGCTGCAGGACGTCTGCTACATCCCCGACGTGGCCATCCTGCCGCGCTGGGCACGCGTGGACGAGCTCGTGACGATGATGAGCGGCCTGCACCCGCGCTTCTCGGCCGAGCGGGCGCGCGCGCTGCTGGCGCGCACGAGCGTGAAGCCGGGCGACAAGGTGAAAGCGCTGTCCAAGGGCATGGTCGTGCAGGCACACCTGGCGCTCGTGGCGGCGATCGACGCGCGCCTGATGATCCTCGACGAGCCGACCCTCGGCCTGGACGTGCTGTCGCGCAAGGCCTTCTACGAGATGCTCATCGACGAGTGGTGCGACGGCGAGCGCAGCGTCGTCGTCTCGACGCACCAGGTCGAGGAGGTCGAGGCCTTGCTGTCCGACGTGCTGATGCTCAACGAAGGCCGCCTCGTGCTGTCGACGAGCCTGGCCGACCTCGAGGACCGCTTCGTCGCGCTGGCGCACGCCCCGGCGGTGGCCGACCAGGTGGCCGCGGCGCACCCGTTGCTGCGCTACCGGCTCGGGCCCACCGGCAGCGCCGCGCTCTTCGACGGAACACCGCCGCCGGCCGTGATGTCGCTCGGCCAGCGCGTGCGGCCGAGCCTCGTGGACCTGTTCGTGGCGCTGACGCGGCGGCCCGAGCTCGACCGCACGCAGTTCTGAACCTGCCACGAGAACGCGCCGGAGGCTGCTCCCGATGTCGCAAACGATGACCCGCACCGTCGCCACGCTCGTGCAGCGCGAGTGGCTGCAGCACCGCTTCGCCTGGGCCCTGATGGCCATCGTCCCGCTCGGGCTGGCCTTCCTCTTCGTCAGCGTCGGGCGCATCGAGTTCGACGGTGCCGATGCCACGCCACCCGGGCAGCTGGCGCTGATGCTGGCGGCGGTGCCCGCCGCCGCCGGCATGGCGCTGCTGCTCGCCATCGCCGCCATCGCCGGGCTCTTCACCGTCGCCGTGCTGGCGCGCCGCGACCACGGCGACCGCTCGGTGCAGTTCTGGCTCTCGCTGCCGGTGCCGCACTCGGCCGCGCTCGGCGTGCCGCTCGTCGTGCACATGGTCGTCGTGCCGGCGGCGGCCATGCTGGTCGGCTGGTTGGGCGGGCAGGCCCTGGGCGCGCTGCTCGTCGGGCGCATCGCCGGCCTGGCGGCGCTGGCCGAGGTGCCGTGGACCGTCCTGCTGCCGGCCACGGCGACGATGACGCTGCGCTTCCTGGCCGGCCTGCCGCTGGCGGTGCTATGGGTGCTGCCGCTCGTGCTGCTGCTGACGCTGATGTACGCGTGGTTCCGGCGCTGGGGCTGGGTCATCCTCGTCGCCGGCATCGGCCTGCAGGGCCTGCTCGACGAGCTGAGCTTCGGGCAGCGCTGGCTGCTCTCGACCGCCGGCGACCTGCTGCGGCACGCCGGCCTGGCGCTGGCGGGTGCCAGCAAGGCCGGGCTCAGCTTCCAAGATGGCGACGAAGCGGCCGCGGTGGTGCAGGCGATGCAGGCCCTGCCGGCGATGGCCCTGCGCGACTTCGGCGCCGCGCTGGCGGACCTGGCTTCGCCGCTCTTCGTGGGCGGGCTGCTCTTCTCCGCCGGCTGCTTTGCGCTGCTGCTGCGTTGGCGCCAGCGCGAGGCCGGCGCGAGCAGCTGAGCTGCGCCGCCCCGGCCCGCGCCGTTGCCGCGGAGCCGGGGGAGCGGCAACGGCCTCAGTGGTGCGTGCCGTCGAAGAACTGCTCGTCCTCGGTGCTGCCCTTCAGTGCCGCCGTCGAAGCCTGCTTCTCGATGGTCGTCGTCACTGCGTCGAAGTAGCCGGTGCCGACCTCGCGCTGGTGCTTCACCGCGGTGAAGCCGCGCTCGGCGGCGGCGAACTCCTTCTCCTGCAGCTCGACGAAGGCGCTCATGTTGTGGCGCGCGTAGCCGTGGGCGAGTTCGAACATGCCGTAGTTCAGGCTGTGGAAGCCGGCCAGCGTGATGAACTGGAACTTGTAGCCCATCGCGCCCAGCTCGCGCTGGAACTTGGCGATCGTCGCGTCGTCGAGGTTCTTCTTCCAGTTGAAGCTCGGGCTGCAGTTGTAGGCGAGCAGCTTGCCCGGGAACTTGGCGTGGATCGCGTCGGCGAAAGCCTTGGCGAACGCGAGGTCGGGCTTGCCGGTCTCGCACCAGATGAGGTCCGCATATGGCGCGTAGGCGAGCCCTCGGCTCACCGACTGCTCCAGGCCGTTCTTCGTGCGGAAGAAACCCTCGACCGTGCGCTCGCCGGTGAGGAAGGGCTTGTCGTTGTCGTCCACATCGCTCGTCACGAGGTCGGCGGCCTCGGCGTCGGTGCGGGCGAGCAGGATCGTCGGCACACCCATCGTGTCGGCCGCCAGGCGCGCCGCGACGAGCTTGGCCACCGCCTCGCGCGTGGGCACCAGCACCTTGCCGCCCATGTGGCCGCACTTCTTGACGCTGGCGAGCTGGTCCTCGAAGTGCACGCCGGCGGCACCGGCGTCGATCATCGCCTTCATCAGCTCGAAGGCGTTGAGCACGCCGCCGAAGCCGGCCTCGGCATCGGCGACGATGGGGGCGAAGAAGTCGATGTCGTTCTTGCCTTCGCTCCACTGGATCTCGTCGGCGCGCTTGAAGGTGGCGTTGATGCGCCTGACGACCTTGGGCACCGAGTCCACCGAGTACAGGCTCTGGTCGGGGTACATCTCGCCGTTGCTGTTGGCGTCGCCGGCGACCTGCCAGCCGGAAAGGTAGATGGCCTTCAGGCCGGCCTTCACCTGCTGCATGGCCTGGTTGCCGGTGAGCGCGCCGAGCGTGTTCACGAACGGCTCGGTGTTGAGCAGGTTCCACAGCTTCTCGGCGCCGCGTTTGGCCAGCGTGTGCTCGATGGGCAGGCTGCCGCGCAGGCGCACGACGTCGTCGGCGCTGTAGCCGCGGCTGATGCCCTTCCAGCGCGGGTTCTCGGTCCAGTCCTTCTGCAAGGCGGCGGCTTGTTGCTGGCGGGTGGGTGCGCTCATGGGGACTCCTGTGTGGCGGGTTGTGGGTCGGTGAGAGGCGGCAAGATCCGGCACCAGCATAGCCCGCCAAGACGACCATGTCTTATATAAGACTGGAGAAACATTTCATATTTATCAATCACTTAGGATCGTATCCCGCAATACGGAATCACTTTCTCCCATATGGTGCACTTTTGCTGCTTCGCAACGCACTCGATCTCGCCATGCGGAATGACGATGCTGCGATGCGATAGGACCGGACGCGCTGTGGCGCACCGGTGCAGAGGCAGCTGTGCTCAGGCCCCGCGTGCGGCGGCGAGCCAGCGGCTGTAGATGCGGTCGGCCAGGGCTTGGTGAGCGGCCAGCAGCGCGCCGGCGTCGCTGCGCATGCGTTCGCCGCTGTGCACGGTGGCGGGATGGCGCTGCCGCGCCTCCACATAGCGCGCGCCTTCGTCGCGCGACCAGCGCTCGAGCTTCCCGGCGTCGAGCTCGATGTGGAACTGCATCGCCAGATGTGGGCCGATCGAGAACGCCTGGTATGGGCAGGCCTCGCTCTCGGCGAGCCAATGCGCGCCGGCCGGCAGCGCGAAGGCCTCGTAGTGCCAGTGGAACACCGGCAACTCGCTCGCCGTACCGAACCAGGCCAGGGCTTCGGCACCGGGTTTCGGCATGAGCGGCTGGAACCCGACTTCCGGCAGCGGCGAGTCACTGATCGGCGCCCCCAGCGCGCGCGCCATCAGCTGCCCGCCCAGACAGTGCCCGAGGGTCGGGACACCTTCGCGCAGCGCCTCCAGGAACAGGGCCTCGGCCTGGCGCAGCGTGGGCAAGGGATCGTTGGCGCTCATCTCTCCACCGAGGATCGCCAGAGCGCGGTGACCGGCAAGCGACCGGGGGTAGGGATCGCCCCGCTCGGCGTTGCGCACGTCGAGCGGCACGCCGCGACCGGCCAGCCAGGTTGCAAGGTAGGCCGGACCGTCGCCGCTCAGGTGCTGCAGCACGAGCACGGGCTTCATCGGCGGGCGGACCGGGAAGGCGCTGGGGTGGCGGCAGCGGGCATCGGCAGGGCAGGCATGACGACGGCAGGGGACGGCCAGGGTGATCGCCCCGTCACGCCCGGGCCATTGTGCGGCCCGGGCCCGGGCCTGCGCCGGCGGCTGCCCTTGATCCGGCGCAAGCCCGCGGCCCCCCCGCCGCTGAACACTTCCCCGGACGTGAACGAAACGTCAGCGAACGCGCAAGGACCCTGCCCATGAGTGCCGCACCCGCCAAGCCCGCCACGCGCACGGCGCGCCCGGAACGTCCACCGGCCCCGGCGCTGCCGCAGTTCGACCGACTGGACCGCGCGCACCGCGAAGTGCTCGAGGTGCTGCACGACTTCGAGCGGCTGCTCGAGCATGTGGGCGACAACGGCCCGGACGAGCAGGCGCGCGCCAGCGCACGCCACATCCAGCACTTCTTCAACGGCCCGGCGCGGCAGCACCACTCCGACGAGGAGCGCACGGTCTTCCCCGGGCTGCTTGCCGCCGGCGACCCGGCCGTGGTGCAGCACGTGCGGCGGCTGCAGCAGGACCACGGCTGGCTCGAGGAGGACTGGATCGAGCTGTCGACGCAGATCGAGGCCATCGCCAACGGCTACAACTGGTACGACCTCGGCACGCTGAGGCAGGCGCTGCCCGTCTTCGTGCAGCTGTATCGCGAGCACATCGCGCTGGAGGAGTCGATGATCTACCCGCTCGCGCGGCGGCAAGCCGGTGCCGGGTGAACCCGGGCCTGTCGCCCGCAGGACGGCTGCCGCCAACGAGGATCAGCGCGGCAAGGGCAGCGCCGTCGTGCGTTTGACGGTGCGCAGCACCAGCATCGAGTTGCTGCGCATCACGCCGGGCAGCCGCGGCAGCACCTCGGCGTGGAAGCGCTCCAGGTCCTCGGCGTCCTTGTACGTGAAGCGCACGAGGTAGTCGTTGCCACCGGCGACGTAGAAGCAGTCGAGGATCTGCGGCTCGTCGCGCACCGCCTGTTCGAAGGTTTCCAGCCGCGCCGGCTGCGTGCTGTCGAGGTTGATGATGGTGAAGCTCGTGCCCGATTGCCCGACCGCCTTGGCGTCGAGCAGCGCCACGTAGCCGGCAATGACGCCCCCTTCCTCCAGGGCCTTCACGCGCCTCAGGCAGGCCGAAGGCGACAGGTGCACATGCTGCGCGAGGTCCTGGTTGGAGATGCGGCCCTGGCGCTGCAGCGTCTCCAGGATCGCTCGGTCGATCGAATCCAGTTGCATCGCATCCCCCGTCGTTTGCACCAGATTGCGCCCGGACGATCGTTCGTGGCATTGGATTGTGTCAACCGGGGTGTCTACGGTGTCGCATGGCGTGCACATTGCGTGCCGCTGTCTCTAGACTCGTGCCGCAGAGCGCGGCCTTCGCCCGCGCCACCGGAGTTGCCATGAACAAGGCCATCGACCCCGCCCTGATGCAAGCCGCCGAGGCCGCCGGCAGCTCGTTCAAGATGGACGCTCACTGGATGCCGTTCACGGCCAACCGCCAGTTCAAGAAGGCCCCCCGCCTGCTGGCCAAGGCCGAGGGCATGCACTACTGGGACGTCAAGGGCCGCAAGGTCCTCGACGGGGTGGCGGGCCTGTGGTGCGTCAACGCCGGCCACAACCGGCCGCGCATCGTCAAGGCGATCCAGGCGCAGGCCGCGGAGATGGACTTCGCGCCGCCCTTCCAGATGGGGCACCCGCTGGCCTTCGAGCTCGCCGAGCGCGTGGCTGCCATCGCGCCCGCGGGGCTCAACCGCGTCTTCTTCACCAACAGCGGCAGCGAGTCGGTGGAGACGGCGCTGAAGATGGCCATCGCCTACCACCGCGTGCGCGGCGAGGGCGCGCGCACGCGCCTCATCGGCCGCGAGCGCGGCTACCACGGCGTCAACTTCGGCGGCATCTCGGTGGGCGGCATCGTCGCCAACCGCAAGCACTTCGGCACGCTGCTGGCCGGCGTCGATCACCTCCGCCACACGCACGACCCGGCGCGCAACGCCTTCAGCCGCGGCCAGCCGGCACTCGGCGCCGAGCTCGCCGACGACCTCGAGCGCCTCGTCGCGCTGCACGACGCGAGCACGATCGCCGCCGTCATCGTCGAGCCGGTGGCCGGCTCGACCGGCGTGCTGGTGCCGCCGCAGGGCTACCTGCAGCGCCTGCGCGAGATCTGCGACAGGCACGGCATCCTGCTCATCTTCGACGAGGTCATCACCGGCTTCGGCCGCACCGGCAGCCCGTTCGCGGCGCAGACCTTCGGCGTCACGCCGGACCTCATCACCTGCGCCAAGGGGCTGACCAGCGGCACCGTGCCGATGGGCGCCGTGCTCGCGAAGCAGGCGATCCACGATACGTTCATGAACGGGCCCGAGCACCTGATCGAGTTCTTCCACGGCTACACGTACTCGGCGCATCCGCTGGCGTGCGCGGCCGGCATCGCCACGCTCGAGACCTATGCCGACGAGGGGCTGCTGAGCCGCGCCAGGGAACTGGAGGGCACCTTCGCCGACGCCGTCCACTCGCTGAAGGGCGAGCCGAACGTCATCGACATCCGCAACGTCGGCCTCGTCGGCGGCATCGAGCTCGCGCCCATCGCCGGGCAGCCGACGAAGCGCGCCTTCGACATCTTCCTCGACTGCTGGGACAAGGGGCTGCTGGTGCGCACCACCGGCGACATCGTGGCGCTTTCGCCGCCGCTCATCGTCGAGAAGAACCACATCGACCAGATCGTCGAAACGCTGCGCGGGGCGATCCGGCGCGCCGCCTGAGCGCCGCAGCGCGCCCGCACGCGCCACGCCCGGTGCAGAACGCCGCAGCGGCCCTGCCCGATCCCCGGGATGCCGCGGCGCGCCGGGCGCGTTATGCTGGCGCCGAGGCGATGACGATGCCGACGACCCGGGCCTCCTTCCTGCCTGCACCCGTGGCTGCAGGGCCGGTCGCGCGGCGCGCCGCGCTCGCGGCGGGCCGGCCGCGCGAACCGCTGCCGCATCCGCCGCTCGCCCCCGAGCCAGCGATCGTCGGCGCCTAGCGCCCGTTCGCCGGGCATGCCCGGCGCGGGCCGCGCGAAGCCTGCCACTCGCGGCGCCGACCTCCGAGCATCGAGCCGATGCCACCGTGGCGTGGCGCGGCAGGCGGCCCGATCGGCGCCGCCACTCATCCAAGCATCCGCCAGGCAAGGGCCGGCCCATGAACTCCAAGTCCCGTTTCACCTTCAGCGAGCTCGCGCAGTGGCTCAACGAGCGCCGCGTCACCGAGATCGAGTGCCTCGTGCCCGACCTCACCGGCGTGGCGCGCGGCAAGATCCTGCCGCGCGAGAAGTTCACCGAGGACCGCGGCATGCGCCTGCCCGAGGTCGTCGTGGCGATGGGCGTCACCGGCGAGTTCCCCGACGAGGGGCCGTACTACGACGTCATCAGCCCCACCGACCACGACATGCACCTGCGCCCCGACCCGAGCACGGTGCGCATCGTGCCCTGGGCCACCGACCCCACGGCGCAGGTCATCCACGACTGCTACGACCGCGACGGCCGGCTCATCCCGTATGCCCCGCGCTCGGTGCTGCGGCGCGTGTGCGAGCTGTACGAAGGCAAGGGCTGGGACCCGGTGGTCGCGCCCGAGCTCGAGTTCTACCTCGTGGCGCGCAACACCGACCCCGACGTGCCGCTGAAGCCGCCCATCGGCCGCAGCGGCCGCAGCGAGACGAGCCGGCAGGCCTACTCGATCGACGCGGTGAACGAGTTCGACCCGCTGTTCGAGGACGTCTACGACTACTGCGAGAAGATGGAGCTCAACGTCGACACGCTGATCCACGAGATCGGCGCCGGTCAGATGGAGATCAACTTCTTCCACGCGCACCCGCTGGGGCTGGCGGACGAGGTGTTCCTCTTCAAGCGCACGGTGCGCGAGGCGGCGCTGCGCCACGACATGTTCGCCACCTTCATGGCCAAGCCGATCGCCGGCGAGCCGGGCAGCGCGATGCATGTGCACCACAGCGTCGTCGACCGGCAGAGCGGCCGCAACCTCTTCAGCAACGAGGACGGCAGCGCGAGCCGCGAGTTCTACTGGTTCATCGGCGGGCTGCAGAAGTACGTGCCGGCGGCGATGGCCTTCTTCGCGCCCTACGTCAACAGCTATCGGCGCCTGGCCCGTTTCACCGCGGCCCCGATCAACATCCAGTGGGGCACCGACAACCGCACCGTGGGCATCCGCAGCCCCGTGGCGCCACCGGCGGCGCGGCGCATCGAGAACCGCGTCATCGGCGCCGATGCCAACCCCTATGTCGCACTGGCGGCGACGCTCGCCTGCGGCTGGCTGGGCCTCGTCAACCGCATCGAGCCGACGCCCGAGTGCAAGGGCGACGCCTACCTCGGCGACTACCAGCTGCCGCGCAGCCTGGGCGAGGCGCTGCAGGCGGTGCGCGCGGAGGGTGCGCTGGCCGAGGTGCTGGGCCCGGAGTTCGTCACCGTGTACTCGGAGATCAAGGAGATCGAGTACGCCGAGTTCATGAAGGTGATCTCGCCGTGGGAACGCGAGCACCTGCTGCTGCACGTCTGAGGAGCGGCCGCATGACCGCCCACACGACCGCCAGCCCGACCGCGCCTCGCACGACCGCCGAGTGGCAGCACGCGGATTCGCGCCACTTCCTGCATCCGTTCACCGACCACCGGTCGCTCGCCCGCAAGGGCGCCCGCATCATCACCCGCGCCGAAGGCATCTACCTGTGGGACAGCGACGGCCACCGCATCCTCGACGCGATGAGCGGTCTGTGGTGCGTCAACGTCGGCTACGGCCAGAAGGCGCTCATCGACGCGGCGACGAAGCAGCTCGGCGAGCTGCCCTTCTACAACGCCTTCTTCCAGACCGCGACGCCGCCGGCGATCGAGCTCGCCGAGCTGCTGGCCGAAGTGAGCCCGCCGCAGTTCGAGCATGTCTTCTTCAGCGGCTCGGGCAGCGAAGGCAACGACACCGTCGTGCGCATGGTGCGCCGCTACTGGGACGTCATGGGCCAGCCGGGGCGCGACATCGTCATCAGCCGCCGCAACGCCTACCACGGCAGCACGATGGCCGGCGCGTCGCTCGGCGGCATGGCTGGCATGCACGCGCAGGGCGGCCTGCCGATCCCCGGCATCGTGCACATCGAGCAGCCGTACTGGTGGGAGCATGGCCGGCCGCAGGGCCTGGCGCGTGAGGAGTTCGGGCTCGTCGCTGCGGCCTGGCTGGAGGAGAAGATCCTCGCGCTCGGGCCGCACCGCGTGGCCGCCTTCATCGGCGAGCCGGTGCAGGGTGCCGGTGGCGTCATCATCCCGCCGGCGAGCTACTGGCCCGAGGTGCAGCGCATCTGCGACAAGTTCGGCGTGCTGCTCGTCAGCGACGAGGTCATCTGCGGCTTCGGCCGAACCGGGAACTGGTTCGGCTGCGAGACCAACGGCTGCCGCCCCGACCTGATGACCTTCGCCAAGGGCGTGACGAGCGGCTACGTGCCGCTCGGCGGCGTGCTCGTCGGCGACCGCGTGGCGCGCGCGCTGGTCGAGCGCGGCGGCGAGTTCGCGCACGGCTACACCTACTCGGGCCACCCCGTGGCCTGCGCCGTGGGGCTGGCCAACGTGCGATTGATCCGCGAGCTCGGCCTGGTCGAGCGCGTGCGCGACGACGTCGGCCCCTACCTTGCCGCCGCCTGGCGCGAGCTCGCCGGGCACCCCCTCGTCGGCGACGCCGAGACCTGCGGCCTGATGGGCGCCTTGCTTCTGGTGCGCGACAAGGCCACCGGGGCGCCCTTCGCGCCCGAAGTGGAGATCGGCATGGCCTGCCGCGCCCACTGCTTCCGCGAGGGGCTCGTCATGCGCGCCGTGGGGGACCGCATGATCGTCGCGCCGCCGCTCGTCATCACGCGCGCCGAGATCGACGAGCTTGCCGGGCTGGTGCGCCGCTGCCTCGACCTGACACTCGCCGACGCGCAGCGCGAGGGCTGGCTGGCGCGGTGAGCCTCGCTCCGCCCGGCCTGGCCGCCGCGGCCGCCCGCAGCGTGCCCTGGTGGGCCTGGGCGGCGCTGGCCGCCAGCACCACGCTCGTCGGCAGCTACGTCGGGTTGTCGAAGCTGCTGGTGGCGGCGCTGCCGGTGTTCGTGCTGGCCTGGCTGCGCTTCGCCATCGCGGCGGTGGCGATGCTGCCCTGGCTGAAGCGCGCGCCGGGCGAGGCGCCGCTCGCGCCGCGCGACCGGCGGCTGCTCTTCTGGGAGAGCTTCCTCGGCAACTTCCTGTTCTCGATCTGCATGCTCTACGGCGTGAAGCTCAGTGGTGCCGTGGCCGGCGGCGTGGTGATGGCCGGCATTCCGGCCGCGGTGGCCGTGGGCTCGTGGTGGTTGCTCGGCGAACGCGTGGCGCCGCGCGTCTGGGCCGCAGTCGCCTGCGCAGCGGGCGGCGTTCTGCTGCTGGCGCTGGTGCACTCGCCGGGTGCGGCGGCAGGCGCTGCCGCGGCGCCCTCGCCGTGGGGTTTCGTGCTGCTGCTCGGCGCCGTGGTCTGCGAGGCGAGCTACGTCGTCATCGGCAAGCGGCTGACGGCCAAGGTGTCGCCGCGGCGAATCAGCGCGCTCATCAACCTGTGGGGCCTGGCCCTCGTGACGCCGTTCTTCCTGTGGGAAGCGCGCGCCTTCGACTTCACGGGCGTCGCCGGCAGCACCTGGGCGCTGCTCGTGTTCTACGCGCTCGCGGCGAGCATGGTGACGGTGTGGCTGTGGATGATCGGCCTCGCGCAGGTGCCCGCGGCGCAGTCGGGCGTCTTCATGGTGATGGTGCCGGTGAGCGCGGCGCTGGTCGGCGTGGTGGCGCTCGGCGAGCCGTTCGCCGCGGGCCACGCCGTCGCCTTCACGCTCGCGCTGGCGGGGGTGCTGCTGGCGACCTGGCCGGCTGGCCGTAGTGCCTGAACCTCTCGATCACCTCGGCCATCTGCGCCGCGTCGAGCCGCGCCGGCTCGCCCACGGCCAGCGCCTTGAGGTACACCTCGGCGAGCGACTCGATCTCGAGCGCCACCTTCATCGCCCGGGCCAGCGTGGCGCCAGCGGCGACGAGCCCGTGGTTGGCGAGCAGGCAGGCGTCGCGCTCGCGCATCGCCCCGGCCACCGCCCGCGACAGCGCCTCGCTGCCGAAGAGGTGGTAGGGCACGCAGGGCACCGAGTCGCCGCCGGCCACCGCCACCATGTAGTGGAAGGCGGGCAGCTCGCGCCGCAGGCAGGCCAGCGCCGTCGCGTGCACCGAGTGGCAGTGCACCACGGCGTGCAGGTCGGGCCGTGCGGCGTAGACCGCCGCGTGGAACGGCGCTTCCGACGAAGGTCTCCAGCTTCCGCGCACGCTGCCGTCGAAACCGAGCCAGACGAGATCGTCGGCTCCGGTCTCGCCGGCGCCCATGCCGGTGGGCGTGATCCACATCCCGTCGCCTGCGCGCTGGCTCAGGTTGCCGGTGCTGCCCCGGTTCATGCCGAGCGCGTCGAGGCGCTCGAGCGCCGCCACGAGCGCCTCGCGAGCGCCCCGGTCTTCGGAGGGCACGCCAGGTGTCGCCTTCACGTTGCCTCCCCCGTTCGTGCACCGGCCAACGCGCCCAGCGCCTGCGCGTTCGCCGCGAAGACGCCGCGTTCGGTGACGAGGCCGCTCACCAGCCGGGCCGGCGTCACGTCGAACGCCGGGTTGGCGGCATCGGTGCCTTCGGGCGCCAGCGCCACCTCGACGATGCGGCCGTCCTCGGCGAGGCCGGCGATGTGCGTCACCTCGCGCGCGCTGCGCTCCTCGATCGGTGTGGCGTCGCCGCCCGGCAGGCCGGGGTCGAAGGTCGAGAGCGGCATCGCGACGTAGAACGGCACACCGTTGTCGCGTGCCGCCAGCGCCTTCAGGTAGGTGCCGATCTTGTTGCACACGTCGCCGTTGGCCGCCACGCGGTCGCAGCCGACGATGACCAGGTCGACTTCGCCGCGCTGCATCAGGTGGCCGCCGGCGTTGTCGGCAACGAGCCGATGCGGCACGCCGGCACGTGCCAGCTCCCAGGCCGTCAGGCTCGCGCCCTGGTTGCGCGGGCGCGTCTCGTCCACCCATACCTCGATCGGCAGGCCGGCGGCGTGTGCCTTGTAGATCGGCGCCGTGGCGGTGCCCCAGCCGACCGTGGCCAGCCAGCCGGCGTTGCAGTGCGTCAGCACGCGCAGCGGCCGGCCTGGCCGGCGCGCCGCGATCTCGCGCAGCAGCACGAGGCCGTGCTCGCCGATCGCGCCGTTGGTCGCCACGTCCTCCTCGGCAATGCGGCCCGCCTCGGCCCAGGCCGCCGCGGCCCGCTCGGCGGGCGGCAGGGGCTGCACCCGGCGTCGCACGCGCCCGAGGGCCCAGGCCAGGTTGACAGCCGTCGGGCGCGTGGCCGCCAGCCGCGCTGCCGCCAGGGCCAGGCCTGCGTCGCCGGCATCGCGCCGCAGCGCCAGAGCCAGGCCGTAGGCCGCCGCGGCCCCGATGAGCGGGGCGCCGCGCAGCCACATCTGGGCGATCGCGTCGGCCACGGCTTCGGCGTCGCGCAGGGCCCCCCAGGTCAGCCGGTGCGGAAGCGCGCGCTGGTCGATGATCTCGATGCCGTCGCGCTCTGCGAGCTCGCGCAGCGGTCGTTCGCCGCCGGGGGCCATGCGCGTCACGTTACCTCGCCGTGTGCGCCGGCCAGGGTCGCGCATCCTGCGTCCGCTCTCGCGGACGGCGCGGCCGCCGACGCATGGACCGCGCGGGAACGGGTGCCGATGGCGGCCGGAGCCGGGTCCCGGGGCCCGTCCCATCGAGCCATCGCGTCGCGCGCCCGGCGCATCACCCGCCGGGGGTCTTCGTGCCGCAGCCGTGCGTCGGACCACACCTGCCGCCAGCGCCGGGCGCCAGGCTCGCCGTTGCGCAGGCCCATCATGTGGCGCGTCGCGGCGAGCCAGCTGCTGCCGGGTGGCCAGGGCCGCGCGGCAACGTAGTCGACGAAGCGCGCCTCGACGTCGTCCCGGCTGCGCGGCGCATTGCTCCCGGCCGCCGGCTCGGCACCGAGGAAGCGGCTGTCCCACGTGGCCATCGCGAAAGGCTCGTGGTAGGCGTGCCGCCCGATCATCACCCCGTCCACGTGCGCCAGGTGCGCGGCGATCTGCTCGTCGCTCGCGACGCCGCCGTTGAGCACGATCGTCAGCGCCGGGAAGTCGGCCTTCAGCCGGACCACGAACTCGTGCCGCAGCGGCGGCACCTCGCGGTTCTGCTTCGGGCTCAGCCCCTTCAGCCACGCGTTTCGCGCGTGCACGATGAACACCTCGCAGCCGCCGCGTTCGGCCACCGTGCCGACGAAGTCGCGCACGAAGCCGTAGCTCTCGTCGCGGTCGATGCCGATGCGGTGCTTCACGGTCACCGGCAGCGCCACCGCGTCGCGCATCGCGGCCACGCAGTCGGCCACCAGCGCCGGCTCGGCCATCAGGCAGGCACCGAAGCTGCCACGCTGCACGCGCTCGCTCGGGCAGCCGCAGTTCAGGTTCAGCTCGTCGTAGCCCCAGCGCTCGGCCAGGCGCGCGCATTGCGCCAGCTCGGCGGGTTCGCTGCCGCCGAGCTGCAGCGCCAGCGGATGCTCGACGGCGTCGAAGTCCAGGTGGCGCGGCACGTCGCCGTGCAGCAGCGCGCCGGTGGTCACCATCTCCGTGTACAGCCGCGTGCGGCGCGTGATCAGCCGGTGCAGCACGCGGCAGTGGCGGTCGGTCCAGTCCATCATCGGCGCGACGCTGAGGCGCCACGGCGAGAGTGCCGGCGGCGCGGCGCCTGCGGCAGCGGGAAGACGAGGATCGGCAGCCGGGGCAGTCACGGGGCCGGATTGTCCCCTGCCCCTGTGCTTGCCGCTCCAGCCGGCGCCGCCGCGCCGCTGGACACCCTCGCCGCGTTCGCCGCGATGCCCGCGGCGAACCGAGGCAGCAGCTTCTCGGGCAGGTCGTGGCCCATGCCGGGGACGAAGTCCGCCTCGGCGCCGGCGATGCGCGCCGCGAGGTCGCGCCCGGCGGCCACCGGCACCAGCGGATCGGCCTCGCCGTGGATGATGCGCACCGGCATGCGCAGGCCCTGCACGAGCACGCTGCGGTCGCCGTCCGCCGCGATGGCCACGAGCTGCCGCGCCACGCCGGCCGGGCGCCAGGCGCGGCGCACGGTGGCCGTGAGGCGCTCGCGCAGGCGATCGGGCGGCGGCGGGTACGCCGGGCTGCCGATCACCGCCCACAGGCGCATCAGGTGCGCGACGATGGCCGCCTCGTCGTGCCCGGCGGGCCGGGACTGCAGCAGCGCACGCTGCACCTGCCAGCGGGGCTGCGGCAGGCGGCGCGCGCCGGTGGTCGTCATCATCAGCGTCAGGCTTCGCACGCGCTGCGGATGCGCAGCCGCCAGGTGCTGCGCGACCATGCCGCCCATCGACGCGCCGCAGACGTGCGCGGCGGCCAGGCCGAGCGCGTCGAGCACGCCCACCGCGTCGGCCGCCATGTCGGCCAGCCGGTACGGTGCGGGCACCGGCAGGCGCAGCCAGTGCCGCATCGCTGCCGCGGCGAGGTTGGGCACGCCGAGGTGGTCGAGCGACGTGGAGAGCCCCGCGTCGCGGTTGTCGATGCGCAGCACGCGAAAGCCGCGCGCCACGAGGTCGCGCACCAGGGCCTCGGGCCAGGCCGTGAGCTGCATGCCCAGGCCCATGATCAGCAGCAGCGGTTCGCCGCTGGCGGGCCCCTGGTCGTCGAGCTCGATCTCGACGCCGTTGCTCGGGACGCGCATGCGGCAGCGCTCGCCTACACCGCCATCGCCGCCGGCAGCGGCGCGTGCCCGGTGACGCGGTAGAACCAGCGGCGGGCACCGCGCAGGTCGAAGCGCTTCCAGTGCTCCGGATCCTGGGCCAGCCGGTCGGCGATGACGTACAGCGCCAGCGGGTTCATGCCCATGCCGATGTGGCTGGCATGCACCTCGACGTTCTCGGTGTGCGGGTGGTCGGGGTTCAGGCTGCACTGCCAGGCGACGACGCCGTCGCTGCGGCTGTAGATCGAGGTCGTCGGGCAGTCGGGCGGCACGCGGATCTGCGCCATCAGCGCCTCGTCGTGCACCGACTGGCCGCTCACCATCTCGTAGAAGCGCCAGGCGTTGGTCGCACGCGGGTGGCCGGCGAAGGGCGTGCCGAGCGTGATGACGCAGCGTGCGTGCTGCCGCTGCTCCTTGGCCAGCTCGCGCGCGTAGATGCCGCCCAGGCTCCAGCCGACGAGGCTGACGCGGTCGCGGTGGCGTGCCGCCACGTGCGCCAGCTGCGCGCGGCAGCCGTCGAGCACGCCGCCGCGCGGGCCGAAGTTGAAGCCCTGTTTCCACGCGTAGGGCGTGTAGCCGCGGTCGCGCAGGAAGCTGCGCAGCGCCGACGTGCTGAAGTCCGAGGCGCCGAGGCCGGGGTAGACGATGACCGGGTGGCCGTCGCCCGCGGGCAGGCGCGCGAGCCAGGGCGCGGCGGCGAGCAGCGCCGCGTACTCCCACGGTGCACGCGCCTCCATCAGCATCAGCAGTGCGTGCGGCGGGCGCGGTGGCGCGCCGTCGCCCTCGTGGCCTTCGGGCAGGGCCGCTCCCGCCGCCGGGAGCGCACGCGCCGACCGCATCGCCTTCGCGGCCGGGCGGGGCGCGCGCCGGCGCCGGTGCAGGGTCGTCATGCGGTCATTTTCTCGGTGTGCCGATCGTGCGGCCGCGCGAGCTTGCCCTGGGAGACCGTGTCGCCGGCGTGACACGCGCGGACACCTTCGCGGCCTTGCCCGCCGCCTTGCGCGCCCGCTTGGTCGCAGGCGTGGGCGTGGCCTTGGGGCCCCCCGTGGAACCTGACCTGGCACCCGCCCGGGAACCTGCCTCGGCCTCGGGTGGCGCCTCGATCGCGATCCGGGGCGTCCCAGGCCCGCCAGGGGCGCCGTCCGTCGCGCCGACCGCGCCGCCGAGCACGCCGCGCCGTGCGCGCGCTGCGACACCCGCGGCCATCTGCGCGGCGACGCCGGAAGCCACCTGGGCCGTGAACTGCGAGGCCACCTGCCGCGCGGCGCGACCGATCGTCTCGTCCACGACGGCGCGCACGCGGCGCGTCGTGCGATCGACGAGCCCCGGGGTCGCCGCGGCCGCCGCAGCCGCCAGATCGGCATCGTGCGACCCGACGAGCACGCGCAGGTCGTCGAGCGCCACGCCGAGCGCCGCCGCCAGCGCCGCGACGTCCGGCGCCGCCTTCGCGTCGGCCATCAGGCCGAAGTCGAGCGACTGGTCGTAGCTCTGCACCGTGATGTTCAGCGCCACGCCGTGCACGACGATCGAGGTCGGGTAGTTCGTCAGCATGCGCGCGCCGGCCAGGTACAGCGGCACCGGCGGCCCGGGCACGTTGCTGACGACGACGTTGGCCACCTGCGGGATGCGCTCGGCGACCTTCACCTTGCCGTAGAGCGCCGTGGCCGCCTCCAGCAGCCACGGCACGCCGAGCGACGGGAAGTCGGTGGGCAGGATGCCCTTCAGCGGCCCCATCGTCGACTTCATCGACGCGCTCGCCGCCTTCACGTGCGCCAGGCGCCGGCGCGGGTCGGCGATGTTGGTGCCCAGGTTCACCAGGCTCATCGAAGCCTGGTTGTCGGCCGTCGTGTCGCCCTTGGCGCGCAGCGAGATCGGCACCGCGGCGACGAGGCTAGCGCGCGGCAGCGCATGCCGCTTGGCGAGGTAGCGCCTGAGCGCCGTGGCGACGAGCCACAGCACGATGTCGTTGATCGTCGCCTCGGCCGCGCGGCCGAGCGCCTTCACCTCGGGCAGCGGCAGCGTCGCCGCCGCGAAGGCGCGGGCCTCGGTGACCGAGGCGTTGAACGGCGTGCGCGGCGCCAGCGTCAGGTTGCCCGCGCCCTTGCCCGACAGCAGCGGCACCCGGCCGCGGCCGATCGACTGGCCGATCGCCTGGCCGGCGGCGCCGCCGAGCGTGCCCACCGTGCCCGGCAGCTCACGGATGATCTGCGCCACCTTCTGCGCCTGTGCCCCGAGCACGCCGCGCAGCATCTCGCTCATGCCGAGCTCGAACGTGCGCGGCAGCGCCGCCCGCGGCGCCTGCGCGGCGCGCGGCTGCGGCGACGGGTCGAGGATCGCGTTGGCCAGTGCCACCGCCGCCTGGCCGTCGACGGCCGCATGGTGCAGCTGCGAGTACATGGCCACGCGCCGCTGCCCGCCGGCCCCCGGTGCGAGGCCTTCGAAGACGTGGAACTTCCACAGCGGACGCGTGCGCTCGAGCAGCACCGGGTGCAGCCGGCTCACGGCGGCCTGCAGCTCGGCCATGCCGTCGCCGTGGCGCGCCGAGGGCGGCAACGGCACCTCGACGATGTGCTGCCGCAGGTCGGGTTCGGCGTCCACCCAGGCCGGGTTGGCCATGTTCAGCGGCATCCACCACAGGCGCCGGCGCAGCACCGGCGCCTCGGGCAGGCGGGCGGCGATGTGCTTGCGCAAGGCCGTGACGAAGCGGCCCTTGAAGCCGGCCGGCAGCTCGAACACGTGCAGCGCGCCGACGTGCATCGGCATCTGCGGCGTCTCGAGGTAGAGGAAGGTCGCGTCGAGTCCGGACAGCTGCTTCATGCCGGGGGTCTCCTGGGTCATCTTCTCGTCGTGTGGTGCGCTGCGCTCAGGTGCCGGCAACGGGCGCGGCGCGGCGCCGGACCAGCGCAGGCAGCTCGTTGCCGGCCAGCGCCAGCAGCACGAGCGCGCCGCCGCCGAGCACGCTCGGTGCCGGCACCTCGCCGGCGCCGATCCAGGCCCAGGCCACGCCGAACAGCACCTCGAGCAGCGCCAGCAGCGAGACCTCGGGTGCGCTCAGCGAGCGTGCCGCCACGACCGCCATCAGGCACGGGATGGCCAGCTGCACGACGCCCAGCAGCGCCAGCCAGCCCAGGTCAGGCGCCGGCGCCGCGAGCGGCCAGGCCAGCGGCAGCGTCAGCACCGCCGACAGCACGGCGCCCAGCAGCACCGCGACCAGCATCTCGGCCAGCGCGGTGTCGGCGGGTGCGGCGCCGTCCCGCGCCGGCGAGGCGCCCGGCGGCGCGGCGCGCCGGCTCAGGTGCTGCAGCAGCGTCCAGTTCGTCGCCGCGGCCAGCGGCACGGCCACCGCCACCGCGGTGCCCAGGAGCTGGCGCGCGTCGCCGGCGCTGACCTGCTCGCCGTACATCCAGGCGATGCCGGCCCCCGCGGCCATGATCGCCGCCCAGGTGCGCGGCGCCAGGCGGTGCCCGAGGGCGGCGCGCGCCATCAGCGCCGTGACGAGCGGCGCCAGAGCCATCGTCACCAGCACGTTGGCCACCGTGGTGAGCGTGAGCGCGACCATGAACGCGGTGTACATGACGCACCAGCACAAACCCGAGGTCCACAGCGCCCGCCCGCCGCGCGCGACGGTGCGTGCGACGGCGCCCGGCCCTTGCCAGGCCGACAGCAGCACGGCCAGCGCCAGCGCGTTGAAGGCGCTGCGCCAGAACGTGACCTCGAAGCTGCGCGCCGCGTCCAGCTGGCGCGTCACGACGCCGGCGATGCTCCAGAGCAGCGCAGCCAGCGTCATCGTCAGCACCGCCCGGCGGTGCGAGAGGATGGGCGTGGGGATCGTCATGCACTCAGGGCAAGCCCTTGCAGCCGCGACTGTAGCGGGCCGAGCCGCTACCATTGCACCTCGGTCGAGCTGGTGATCCACCCGGCCCCGCGCGCGGCGCGCCAGAAGGAGGAATCCCGAGATGAAGTTGCTGGTGAAGTTCAACCTGCTCTTCCTGCTCGTCATGCTGCTCGGCCTGGGTGTCAGCAGCGTCATCACACGCAACCTGCTGCAGGAGAACGCCAAGGACGAGGTGCTCAAGCAGGCCACCCTGTTGATGGAGAAGGCGCTGGCGGTGCGCGGCTACACCTCCGGCCAGATCACGAAGCTGCTGCAGACGCAGCTCAAGTACGAGTTCCTGCCGCAGTCGGTGCCCAGCTACTCCGCCACCGAGGTGCTGGGTGCCTTGCGCTCGAAGTACCCCGACTTCTCCTACAAGGAGGCGACGCTCAACCCCACCAACCCGCGCGACCGCGCCGTCGGCTGGGAGGTGGACGTCGTCAACCAGTTCCGCAACGACCCCAACCTCGGCGAAGCGACCGGCCTGCGCGACACGCCCACCGGCCAGAGCCTGTGGATCGCGCGGCCGCTGCGCATCAGCAACCCGGCGTGCCTGCAGTGCCACAGCAGCGTCGAGGCGGCGCCGAAGACCCTGGTCGACCGCTACGGCCCGGCCAACGGCTTCGGCTGGCAGATGAACGAGATCATCGGTGCGCAGGTGGTTTCCGTGCCGATGTCGGTGCCCGTGGCGCGCGCCGACCGCTCGTTCAAGGTCTTCATGGGTGCGCAGATCGGCGTCTTCGTCGCGCTGGGCATCGTGCTGAACCTGATGGTCTGGCTGCTCATCGTGCGGCCGGTGCTCAAGCTCGCGGCCCTGGCCGACCGCGTCAGCCAGGGCGACATGGAGGCGCCCGAGTTCAAGGCGGGCAACGACGAGATCGGCGTCCTCGCGCAGTCCTTCTCGCGCATGCGCAACAGCGTCGTGCAGGCGATGAAGATGCTGGAAAGCTGACGCATCCGCCACCGCCCCCCCGGCGTAGCCCCCACCCATGAGCGCCCCGCAGCAACTCGGCAAGTACCGCATCGTCTCGGTGCTCGGCGAGGGCGCCATGGGCGTCGTCTACAAGGGCTTCGACCCGGGCATCCAGCGCACCGTGGCGCTGAAGACGATCCGCCGCGACCTGGCGCTGGCCGACGGCAGCGGCGCGTCGGCGCAGCAGCGTTTCCGCGTCGAGGCGCAGGCGGCCGGGCG
This sequence comes from Rubrivivax sp., assembly GCA_026125665.1. Taxonomy (GTDB): domain Bacteria; phylum Pseudomonadota; class Gammaproteobacteria; order Burkholderiales; family Burkholderiaceae_C; genus Rubrivivax. The sequence goes on along the minus strand of JAHCKS010000035.1, from coordinate 9,633 downwards.
GCTGTCTCATCCGGGCATCGTCGCCGTGTACGACTTCGGCGAGGAAGGCGATCTCAGCTACATCGCGATGGAGTTCATCGAGGGCAGCTCGCTGTCGCGCTACAACGCCAAGGGCAAGGTGTTCAGCGACGACGACGTTGCGTCGATCATGTCGCAGCTGCTCGACGCGCTGGACCACTCGCACTCGCACGGCGTGTGGCATCGCGACATCAAGCCCGCGAACGTGCTGATCACGCACGACGGGCGCGTCAAGGTCGCCGACTTCGGTGTCGCGCGCATCGAGCACAACGACCTCACGGTGGCCGGCAGCGTCATCGGCACGCCCGGCTACATGGCACCCGAGCAGTTCCTCGGCGAGCCGATCGATTCGCGCGTGGACATCTACGCCACCGGCGTGCTGCTGTACCAGCTGCTCGTCGGCCGGCCGCCCTTCACCGGCTCCACCGAAAGCCTGCTGTATCGCGTCGTGCACGAGCCGCCGGTGCTGCCGACCTTGACCCCCGGCTACGCCCGCCAGGCCAACTTCGACGACGTGGTGGCCAAGGCGCTGGCCAAGGACCGGCGCAACCGCTACGCCAGCCCGGCGGCGTTCAAGCAGGACCTGCTGGCCGCCTTCGGCCGCCATCCGCAGCCGCGGGTCTCGCCGGCGGCGCTCTTCGCGCCGAGCGACGCGCCAACCGAGATCGTGCCGACCTCGCCGTCGCGCACGTCGAGTGCGCGGCCGCCGGCACACTGGGACCCGGCGCTGCTGCAGCAGGTGGAGACCAAGCTTGCCAAGCACGTCGGGCCGATGGCGGCGGTGCTGGTGCGCCGCAGCGCGCGCGCCTGCCACGACCTGCCCACGCTGTACGAGCACCTGGCCGAGCAGGTGACCAACGCCGACGCGCGCAAGGCCTTCCTCGCCGAGGCGCGCAGCATGCGCACCCACCCCTCCCAGGGCAGTGGCGGCGGCGGTACCGTTTCGGCGTTCGGCGGCCTCACGGGCACGAGCCTGGGCATCATCTCCGACTCGCTCATTGCCTCGTGCGCGAAGATCCTGGCGCAGCACCTGGGGCCGATCGCCCCGGTCGTCGCCAAGCGTTCCGCGGCCAAGGCGCCCAACCGTGCCGCCTACTTCGACCAGCTCGAGGCGGCCATCGCCGATCCGGCGCAGCGCAAGGTGGTGCGCGCGCAGCTCGAGAAGCTGCCCTGAGGGGCGGCCGGCCCGGTGCAGGGGGCGGCGAGCCTACGCCGCCGCGCGCTGGGCGCGCTTGCGCTCGTGCTCCTTCAGGAAGCGCTTGCGCAGCCGGATGCTCTTCGGCGTGATCTCGACCAGCTCGTCGTCGTCGATGAACTCGACCGCGTACTCGAGCGTCAGCTCGATCGGCGGCGTGATCTTGATGGCGTCTTCCTTGCCGCTGACGCGGAAGTTGGTGAGCTGCTTGGTGCGCACGGCGTTGACCACCAGGTCGTTGTCGCGGCTGTGGATGCCGACGATCATGCCCTCGTAGACGGCGTCGCCGGGCCTGACGAACATGCGGCCGCGGTCGTCGAGCTTGCCGAGCGCGTAGGTGACGATCTCGCCGTCGTCCATGCTGATGAGCACGCCGTTCTTGCGCCCGCCGATCTCGCCCTTCCAGGCCTCGTAGCCGTCGAAGATGTTGCTGATGAGGCCGGTGCCGCGCGTCAGGTTCATGAACTCGTTGGAGAAGCCGATGAGCCCGCGCGCCGGGATGCGGTACTCCAGCCGCACGCGCCCTCTTCCGTCCGTCTCCATGTTGACGAGCTCGCCCTTGCGTTCGCCCAGCGCCTGCATGACGCCGCCCTGGTGCTGGTCCTCGACGTCCACGGTCACCAGCTCCATCGGCTCGTGGCGCTCCCCGCCGACGTCGCGCAGCACGACGCGCGGCTTGCTCACGGCGAGCTCGTAGCCCTCGCGGCGCATGTTCTCCAGCAGGATCGTCAGGTGCAGCTCGCCGCGGCCGCTGACCTCGAACACACCCTCCTCGCCGCCCTCCTTCACGCGCAGCGCCACGTTGCTCTGCAGCTCCTTCTGCAGCCGGTCCCACAGCTGCCGGCTGGTGACGAACCTGCCTTCGCGCCCGGCCAACGGGCTCGTGTTGACGCAGAAGTTCATCGTCAGCGTCGGCTCGTCGATCTTCAGCATCGGCAGCGGCTGCGGCGCCAGCGGGTCGGTCACCGTCTCGCCGATGGCGATGTCCTCGATGCCGTTGACGAGCACGATGTCGCCGGGGCCGGCGCTGTCGGCAGCGACACGTTCCAGGCCATCGAACTTCAGCACCTGGTTGATGCGCGCCTTGCGCGCCGGGCCATCGGTGCCCTGCATCACCAGCACGTCCATCGCCGGCTTCAAGGTGCCGCCGTTGACCCGGCCCACGCCGATGCGGCCGACGTAGGTGGAGTAGTCGAGCGACGAGATCTGCAGCTGCAGCGGCCCCGCGGCGTCACCCTCGTGGGCCGGCACGTGCGCGAGGATGGTCTCGAAGAGCGGCGCCATGTCGCTGCCCCAGGCCTCGCCGGGCGTGCCCTGCGTCATCGACGCCCAGCCGTTCAGGCCCGAGGCGAAGACGACCGGGAAGTCCAGCTGCTGTTCGCTCGCACCGAGCTTGTCGAACAGCTCGAACGCGGCGTTGATGACGTGGTCGGGGCGCGAGCCGGGCTTGTCGACCTTGTTGACGACGACGATGGGCTTGAGGCCGAGCGCCAGCGCCTTCTTCGTGACGAAGCGCGTCTGCGGCATAGGCCCTTCCTGCGCGTCGATGAGCAGCAGCACGCCGTCCACCATCGACAGCGCGCGCTCGACCTCGCCGCCGAAGTCGGCATGGCCGGGCGTGTCGACGATGTTGATGTGCGTGCCCCGCCACTTCACGGCGCAGTTCTTGGCCAGGATCGTGATGCCGCGCTCGCGCTCGATGTCGTTGCTGTCCATCACGCGTTCGGCCACCTGCTGGTTCTGGCGGAAGGTGCCGCTCTGGCGCAGCAGCTGGTCGACGAGCGTCGTCTTGCCGTGGTCGACGTGGGCGATGATGGCGATGTTGCGGATCGGCTGGTTCATGCGGGCGTGCAGGCGGCGGCCTGTACCTCGAGCGGGCTGAGCAGGCGGTCGGCGATGAGCTCGCCGGCGGTGATGTGCGCGGTGCCGAGGAAGGCACGGGCGTCGCGGGGCGTGTCGGGCGCGGCGGGGCCGTAGACGCGCACGGCCGGGGCATCGGCCAGCGCGACGCGGCGCCTGAGGCCGGTGAGGAAACGTCCCGCCTCGTCGTCGGGCAGCTGCACGGCGGGCCAGTCGGCGAGCAGGCAGTCGGCCGGCCGCAGCAGCGCCTGCCGCTCGGGCTCGGACAACGCGGCCAGCATGTCGATCGTGACGGCACCGTCGAGCGACAGCGGGCCGCTGGCCGTGCGCCGCAGCGCCGCCAGGGTGGCGCCGCAGCCGAGCGCGGCGCCGAGGTCCTCGGCCAGCACGCGCACGTAGGTGCCCTTGGAGCAGGCGACGTCCAGCGTCAGCAGCGGCGGTTCCCAGTGCACGACCTGCAGGTGCAGGATGTGCACGACGCGCGGCGTTCGCGCCACCTCCACGCCGGCGCGCGCGTAGTCGTAGAGCGCGCGGCCTTCGTGCTTGAGCGCCGAGTGCATCGGCGGCAGCTGCTCGACGCGCCCGGTGAAGCGGGCGCAGGCCGCGTCGATGACGGCGCGGTCGCAGGTCACGGGGCGACGCTCGACCACTTCGCCTTCACCGTCGCCGGTGATCGTGCGCTCGCCCAATCGCAGCGTCGCGGTGTAGCGCTTGTCGGCCTCGAGGTTGACCTGTGCGAACTTCGTGGCCGCACCAAAGCACAGGGGCAGCAGCCCGGTGGCCAGCGGGTCGAGCGTGCCGGTGTGGCCACCCTTGGCGGCGCGCAGCAGGCCCTTCGCCTTCTGCAGCGCGTCGTTGCTCGTCCAGCCCAGAGGCTTGTCGAGCAGCAGCACGCCGTGCAGTGCACGGCGTGGCGCCCGCTCGCAGCCGCCCGTCGCCTTCATTCGTCCTTCGCCCTCGTGGCGTTGGCCTTGGCGATCAGCGCCGAGAGGTCGGCGGCGCGTTCGGTCGTGCGGTCGAACTGGAAGTGCAGCGTCGGCACGGTGTGGATGGCCAGCCGCTTGAACAGGCCGTTGCGCAGCCAGCCGGCGGCCTCGTTCAGCGCCAGCTCGCTCTCTTCGGGGCTGCCGACGAGCACCGAGAAGAACACCTTGGCGTGCGCGTAGTCGGGCGAGACCTCGACGGCGCTGATCGTGACCATGCCCACGCGCGGGTCCTTCAGCTCGCGGACGAGCTCGGACACGTCGCGCTGGATCTGGTCGGCCACGCGGTGGCTGCGGTTCGCGGCGGGCTTCTTGTGGCGCATGGCGGTGCGTGGACTCAAGGCAAACGGGCCCCACGGTGACGCGGGGCCCAGCCAAGGGACATGCGCGGATCCGGCTCTGCCGGTCCGCTGCATGAGCCCCCTTCCGGCCAGGGACTGGGGCAGCGACCGGAGGGAGCGTGGGGGCTAAAGGGTTCTGGCGACTTCCTTGACCTCGAAGAACTCGAGCTGGTCGCCTTCCTTGATGTCGTTGAAGTTCTTCAGCTTGACGCCGCACTCGAAGCCTTCCTTGACCTCGCGCACGTCGTCCTTGAAGCGCTTCAGCGACTCCAGCTCGCCGGTGTAGACGACGACGTTGTCGCGCAGCAGGCGGAAGCGCGCGTCGCGCCGCGCGACGCCGGCGGTGATCATGCAGCCCGCCACCGTGCCGATCTTGCTGGCGACGAAGACGCTGCGGATCTCGGCCATGCCGATGACCTCTTCCTTCTGCTCGGGCGCCAGCATGCCGCCCATCGCCGCCCGGATCTCGTCGACGGCGTCGTAGATGATGTTGTAGTACTTGATGTCGACGCCGTTGTTCTCGGCCAGCTTGCGCGCGCCGGCGTCGGCGCGCACGTTGAAGCCGATGACCACGGCCTTGCTGGCAATGGCCAGGTTGATGTCGCTCTCGCTGATGCCGCCCACGGCGGCATGCACGACCTGCACCTTGACCTCGCTCGTGCTGAGCTTGAGCAGGCTCTGCGAAAGCGCCTCCTGCGAGCCCTGCACGTCGGCCTTGATGATGAGCGACAGCGTCTGCGCGCCCTCGCCCATCTGCTCGAACATGTTCTCGAGCTTGGCCGCCTGCTGCTTGGCGAGCTTCACGTCGCGGTACTTGCCCTGGCGGAAGGTGGCGATCTCGCGCGCACGGCGCTCGTCGCCGAGCACCATGAACTCGTCGCCTGCGGCCGGCACTTCGGTGAGGCCCTGGATCTCCACCGGCATGCTGGGGCCGGCAGCATCGGTGGCATTGCCGTCCTCGTCGAGCATGGCGCGCACGCGGCCGTAGCTGGAGCCGGCGAGCACGATGTCGCCCTTCTTCAGCGTGCCGCTCTGCACGAGCACCGTGGCCACCGGGCCGCGGCCCTTGTCCAGCCGCGCCTCGATGACGAGGCCGCGGGCCGACGCGTCGGCCGGCGCCTTCAGCTCCAGCACCTCGGCCTGCAGCAGCACCTGCTCGAGCAGGTCGTCGACGCCCTGGCCGGTCTTGGCCGACACCGGCACGAACGGCGAGTCGCCGCCGAAGTCCTCGGGCACGACGCCCTCGGCGACGAGCTCGCTGCGCACGCGCTCGGCGTTCGCCTCCGGCTTGTCGATCTTGTTCATGGCCACGACGATGGGCACCTCGGCCGCCTTGGCGTGGTGGATCGCCTCCTTCGTCTGCGGCATCACGCCGTCGTCGGCGGCGACGACGAGGATGACGATGTCGGTGGCCTGCGCGCCACGCGCCCGCATCGCGGTGAAGGCCTCGTGGCCCGGCGTGTCGAGGAAGGTGATGGTGCCGCGCGGCGTGTCGACGTGGTAGGCGCCGATGTGCTGCGTGATGCCGCCGGCCTCGCCCGCCGCGACGCGCGCGCGGCGGATGTAGTCGAGCAGCGAGGTCTTGCCGTGGTCGACGTGACCCATCACGGTCACCACCGGCGGGCGCGGCTTGGCTTCGGCATCGTGCGCGGCCGTCTCCTCCTCGGTGAAGGCCTCGGGGTCGTCGAGCTTGGCGGCGAACGCCTTGTGCCCCATCTCCTCGACGACGATCATCGCCGTCTCCTGGTCGAGCTGCTGGTTGATGGTGACCATCTGCCCCAGCTTCATCAGCTGCTTGATGACCTCGGAGGCCTTGACGCTCATCTTGTGCGCGAGGTCGGCGACGGAGATCGTCTCCGGCACGTGCACCTCCTGGACCAGCATCTCCGACGGCGCGCTGAAGGTGCCGCCGGCATCGCCGCGCTCGCCCGGGCGGCGGGCGCTGCCGCGCGGCGCGCGCCAGCCGGCACGGCCGGCGCTGGTGTCGCCGCGCGTCTTCAGTGCCGCGCGCTTCTTCGCGGCGTCGTCGGCCCAGCTCGAGCTGAGCTTCTCGCTCTTGACCTGCTTGCGGTCACCCGGCTTGGCCGCGCTCGGTGCCGGAGCGGCGGCGCCGGCCGCGGTCTTGGGCTTGTGGATCGTGCCCTTGATCGCTTCCTTCGCGGCTTCGGGCTTGGCCTCTTCGGGCTTCTTCGCGACCAGCGTCTTCTTCGGCGCGGCCATCATGGCGCGGATGGCTGCGGCCTCGGCTTCGGCGGCCTTGCGCCGGCGCTCGAGGTCGGCCTGGCGCGCCTGTTCCTCGGCGGCCTTGTCGGCGGCCTTCACGACGCGCAGCGTCGGCTTCGGCGCCTCGGTGGGGGCCGGCGCGGCGGCAGGCTCGGCGGTTGCCGGCGCAGGCGCTGCACCGTCGGTCGCTGCGGCCGCTGCGGCCTTGGCCTTGCCGGCCTTGCCCGCCTTGGCGGTGGGCGTCGGCGCTGCCTCGGCCGCAGCCTGGGCGGCGGCCCTGGCTGCCTCGGCTTCGGCGGCAGCACGCGCCGCCGCCTCGGCGGCGGCCTTCTCGGCCGCCTCGCGCGCGGCGCGCTCGGCTTCCTCGCGCTGGCGGCGCTGTTCGGCCAGCTCCTCTTCCTGGCGGCGGATGGCCTCGGCCTGCGCGCGCGCTTCTTCCTCGCGCCGCTGCAGCTCGAGCTCCTCGGCGCTGGGGCCGGCCGGTTCCTCGACGGCGGGTGCGTCGTCGCGCTTGACGAAGACGCGCTTCTTGCGCACCTCCACCTGGATCGTGCGCGCGCGGCCGCTCGCGTCGGCCTGCTTGATCTCGGTCGTGCTCTTGCGCGTGAGCGTGATCTTCTTGCGCTCGGCGCCGGCCGCGGTGCCATGCGCGCTGCGCAGGTACTCGAGCAGGCGCTCCTTGTCGGCCTCGGTCAGCGCGTCCTCGGGCGACTTCTTGCCCACCCCGGCCGACTGCAGCTGTTCGAGCAGCGCGTTCGGCTGCCGGTTGAGCTGTGCGGCCAGCTGGGCGACGGTGGTCACGGCCATGGGTCGGGGTTTCCTGCGGTGGGCTTCGCTTGGGTTCGGTGCGTTCGGAGGGCGGTCTCGATCAGGCGGTGAACCAGTGCTCGCGCGCCTTCATGATCACCGCCTTGGCGCGCTCTTCGTCGATGCCGGTGAGCTCGGTCAGCTCGTCCACGGCCAGGTCGGCGAGGTCGTCGCGGGTGTGGATGCCGCCCATGGCGAGCTTGGCGATGAGGTCGGGCGCCAGTGCCTGGCCGTCGATCTCCAGGTCGCGCAGGTCCTGCGACACCTCTTCGACCTTCTCTTCCTTCGCGATCTCCATCGTCAGGAGCGCGTCCTTGGCGCGCGTGCGCAGCTCCTGCACCGTGTCCTCGTCGAAGGACTCGATCTCCAGCATCTCCTGCAGCGGCACGTAGGCCACCTCCTCGAGGCTCGTGAAGCCCTCGGCGATGAGGATGTCGGCGACCTCCTCGTCGACGTCGAGCTTCTCGACGAAGAGCTTGCGCACCGACTCGCTCTCGGTGGCCTGCTTGGCCTGCGATTCCTCGGCCGTCATGATGTTGATGCGCCAGCCGGTGAGGTCGCTCGCCAGCCGCACGTTCTGCCCGCCGCGGCCGATGGCGATGGCGAGGTTCTCCTCGTCGACGACGACGTCCATGGCATGGCGTTCCTCGTCGACGACGATGCTGGCGACGTTGGCCGGCGCGAGGGCGCCGATGACGAACTGCGCCGGGTCGTCGCTCCACAGCACGATGTCCACGCGTTCGCCGGCGACCTCGTTGGTGACGGCGTTGACGCGCGAGCCGCGCACGCCGACGCACGTGCCGATGGGGTCGACGCGCCGGTCGTGGCTGACGACCGCGATCTTGGCGCGGCTGCCGGGGTCGCGTGCGCAGCTCTTGATCTCGAGCAGGCCCTGCTCGATCTCGGGCACCTCCTGCGCGAACAGCTCCTTCATGAACTCCGGCGAGCTGCGCGACAGCATGATCTGCGCGCCGCGCTGCGTCGGGTCGACGCCGAGGATGACCGCGCGCACGCGGTCGCCGGTGCGCAGGTTCTCCTTCGGGATCATCTCGCTGCGCTTCAGGCGCCCCTCGACGCGGCCGCTCTCGACGATGATGTCGCCCTTGTCCAGGCGCTTCACCGTGCCGACGAAGATCTTCTCGCCGCGCGAGAGGAAGTCGGTCAGCAGCTGTTCGCGTTCGGCGTCGCGGATCTTCTGCAGGATCACCTGCTTGGCCGCCTGCGCGCCGATGCGGCCGATCGGCACCGAGTCGACGGCCTCCTCGATGAAGTCGCCTTCCTCGATGTCGGCAATGCGGTCCCTGGCATCGGAGAGCATCTCCTCGGCGTCGGGGTTCTGCAGCCCGGCCTCGTCCGGCACGACGAGCCAGCGGCGGAAGGTCTCGTAGTCGCCCGTGTCGCGGTCCACGGAGACGCGGATGTCGACCTCGCCGCCGTGCAGCTTCTTCGTTGCCGAGGCGAGCGCGGCTTCGACCGCGCCGAAGACGACGTCGCGGTCGACCGTCTTCTCGCGCGAGATCGCATCCACCAGCATCAGCATTTCGCGGTTCATCGGGTGCTGCCCCTCTCGTCGTCGCGGCTGGCGCCGCCGTCCTTGTCTTTCCGGCGGCCGTCGCCACCCTGGCCGGCCGCGGGCGCCGTGGCGCCGCCCACGCGGGCGGCGGCGCGGCCCTTGAAATCGACCACCGGCACCAGCCGCGCCTCGCGCACCTCGTCGAGCGTGAACGAGAGCACCTGCGCCGCGCGGCCTTCGTCGAGCACCAGTTGCCAGCCGGCGGGCCGGCCGGGCCCGAGGGTCCCGCGGAAGTGCCGGCGCCCTTCAAACGGCTCCCTCAGCGTCAGGCTGACAGGGTGGCCGCTGAAGCGCACGTAGTCGGCTTCGTGGCGCAGCGGCCGGTCCAGCCCGGGCGACGAGACTTCCAGGCGCGCGTAGTCCACGCCGTCCACCTCGAGCGCGTACTGCAGCTGCCGCGTCGCCGCCTCGCAGTCGCCGACCGTGACGGCCTCGCCCGGCTCGCCGTACGCCTGCCCCGGCCGCCGCTCGATCGTGACGCGCAGCAGGCCGCGCGGCGCCCGTTCGGCGTCGACGAGGTCGTAGTGCAATGCTTCGACGGCTGCCCGCACCGCGGCGCGCCAGTCGGCGGCCGGCTGCGCCGACAGCGCAAGGGGCTGCCGCCGGCCCGGCTCGGCGGAAGCGCGCCGGTTG
>JAHCKS010000034.1 GCA_026125665.1 Rubrivivax sp. | reverse complement strand
CGCCGTCGAGCACGCGCACGCCGTCCACCTCGAGCCCGGGCAGGCGCTTCGCGCGCGCCGCCCCGATGGCCACGAAGACCGCGTCGTGCCGCTCGCGCAGCGTGCGCCACTGCGCCGGGCTCGCCAGGGCCTCGCCGCAGCGCAGCTCGACGCCGAGCGCCACGATGCGCGCGATCTCCGCGTCGAGCACGTCGCGCGGCAGGCGGTACGGCGGGATGCCGTGGCGCAGCAGCCCACCCGGCGCGGCGCTCGCTTCGTACACCGTGACGCGCCAGCCGCGGCGGCGCAACTGGTACGCCGCCGACAGGCCGGCCGGGCCGGCGCCGACGACGGCCACGTGTGCGTCGCGCGACGCTGCGGGGGCCGGCAGGGCCCAGCCCTCGGCGAGCGCGCGGTCGCCGGCGAAGCGCTCGAGGCGGCAGATCGAGATCGCGTCGTCCAGTGCGGCGCGGTTGCACACGCTCTCGCACGGGTGGTGGCACACGCGCCCGGCGATGGCCGGGAACGGGTTGTGCCGCACCAGCACCTCGAAGGCGCGCTGCCAGTCGCCGGCGCGGGCGTGGCCGATCCACGCCGCGATCTCGCCGCCCACCGGGCATGCGAGGTGGCACGGCGACAGCGCCTGCTCGTGCTGCGGCAGCGCGGCACGCCAGGTGCCGGTCTTGAAGACCTCGGTCGTGCCGGTGGTCCAGGTCGGCGGCACGGCCGTTGCGCAAAGCGGCGCGTTCACGACAGCGCCTCCGTGCGCAGCAGCGCGTCGGCGGCGCGCCAGCCTTCGGCGCAGGCGGCGAGGTTCTCGTCGCGCAGCCTCGGCGAGCGCTCGCCGAGCGTCGCCTGCATCAGCGCGAGGTCGGGCGTGCCGCCGGCGCCGGCCGCGGTGAGCGTGCCGAGCGCGCACGCGAAGGCGCCGAGCAACGCCGAGTTGACGATCCGCCCGAGCCCGTGCCGGCGCGAGATCGCCAGCGCGTCCACCGGCAGCACGCGGCGGCCCGGCAGCGCGTGCACGAAGTGCCCTGCATCCTGCGCCGAGTTGACGACGATCAGCGTGTGCTCGCCGGCGCAGGCGAGCAGCGGCGGCGCGAGCAGGCTCGCGTCGAAGCACAGGATCGCGTCGGCGCGTTCGATGTCGCAGCGCAGGCGGATCGGCCGGGCGTCGGCGCGCAGGAAGGCGCTCACGGGTGTGCCGCGCCGCGCGCCGCCGTAGGAGGCGAAACACTGCACCTCCCGGCCGGCGGCGAAGAGCGCGGCGGCGAGCAGTTGCCCGGCGGTCTGCGCGCCCTGGCCGCCGCGGCCCTGGATGACGACCTGCAACATCGGTGTTCTCCGCGGCGCGAGCCCGATCCGCCGCCGTCAGCGCACGTGGCGGCGGAAGTCCGGCGCGCGCTTGTCGTTGAAGGCGCGCACGCCTTCGCGCGACTCGTCGGTCTCGTAGTACAGCTTCAGCGCGTACAGGCCGAGCCCGGCGATGCCGGCCTGGTGCGCCGTGTCCATGTTGAACGAGCGCTTGGCAATGGCGATCGCGGTCGGGCTCTTCTGCTCGATCTCGGCGCACCACCGCTCGACCTCGGCGTCGAGCTGCTCGTGCGGCACGACGGCGTTCACGAGCCCCATCGCCAGCGCCTCGGCGGCGCCGTAGCGGCGGCACAGGTACCACATCTCGCGTGCCTTCTTCTCGCCCACGACGCGCGCCAGCAGCGCCGTGCCGTAGCCGGGGTCGACCGAGCCGACCTTCGGCCCGACCTGCCCGAACACCGCCTTGTCGGAGGCGATCGTCAGGTCGCACAGCGTGGCCAGCACGTTGCCGCCGCCGATGGCGTAGCCCTGCACGCGCGCGATCACCGGCTTGGGCGCGTCGCGGATCGCCGCGTGCAGCTCCTCCATCGGCAGGCCGATCGTGCCGCGGCCGTCGTACTGTCCCGCGCTGCCCGACTCGTGCGCGGCCTGGTCGCCGCCGGTGCAGAACGCGCGTTCGCCGGCACCGGCGAGCACGATGCTCGCGACGTCGCGGTCCCAGGCCGCACGCTGCAGCGCGTGGATGAGCTCGTCGCAGGTGCGCCCGCGAAAGGCGTTCAGGCGCTCGGGCCGGTTGATCGTGATCCACTCGGCGCTGGCGCGCCGCTGCACGAGGATGTCCTGGTAGTCCATGGCCTTCAGTCCGGAATGCGCGGCAGCACCGCGGTGGCCTCGAGCTCGATGCGCGCCGGGTGGTCGAGCAGGTCGGCGACGAAGACGAGGCTCATCGCCGGGTAGTGACGCCCCATCAGGCGCCGCCAGACGGCGCCGAGCTCGGCGCGCGCCGCCAGGTAGCCCGGCCGGTCGACGCAGTAGGCGGTCATGCGGCAGACGTGGTGCGGCCGCCCGCCCGCCTCGGCGAGCACGTCGAGCACGTTGCGAAGCGCCTGCTCGAACTGCGGCACGAGCGCGTCGGACTCGAACACCTGCGCGGCATTCCAGCCCACCTGTCCGGCGATGAAGACGAGACGGCCGGCGTCGACGTCGATGCCGTTGGCATAGCCGATCGGGTTCGTCCAGCCCGGGGGCAGCAGCACGCGCATGTCTCGGGTCTCCTCGGGCCTCGGGTCGCCGGGTGGTTCAGTTCAGTCGGCGTGGCGGGCCGGGTCGGGATCGACGGCCCAGTCGGGGCCGGGCCGCGGCACCTTGGCGAGCCAGTCGCGCACCAGCGCGACATGCGCCAGCTCCTCGGCGCGCATCTCCTCGGCGGCTCGACGGATCGTGTCGAGCGTCGTCGTGCGCGCCAGCGCGTCGAAGAAGTCGGCGGCGCGCTGCTCCGCGGCGAGCGCCAGCCTGAGCGCGTGCCACGGATGCATCAGGTAATGCATCTCGTCCAGCGGCACCGTCTCCGGTCCCTCGGGCGTGGCCCAGGCACCGGCGGCGCGCGGCGCCGGCGTGTCCTCGGCCCAGCCCATGTCGGCGAGGATCTGCGCGACGTGGTGGCCCTCCACCTCGGCCATCTTGCGAAAGAGCGCCGCGACCTCGGTGTTGTTGTGCACCTCCATCATGTCGGCGAGCTCGGTGTAGCGCGCCACGGCTTCGCGCTCCATCGCCAGCGCCTGGGCCATCAGCTCGTCGAGTGACTGCGGCGCGTTCATCGTGCAGCCTGCTCGCTGCGCGCTGCGGCGTTCGCCCTGGGAACGGCCCGGCGGGGCATGAACGTGGCCTGCGCGCTGCGCGCTGCGGCGTTCGCCTCGGGAGCGGCCCGGCGGCTCACAGCTCGAACTCCCGCTCGATCGAGGCCAGGTCGCCGCGCTCGGCGGCGGGGCGTGTGTACACGGGCCGCCGGCCGGCGTAGAGCACGCCGATGTTGAAGCCGTCGTCGGTCATGATGCGGCGCGCCGCACGGGCCGGGTCGTCGGTCTCGGCCACCGGCGCGGCGTGCACCAGGTCGCGCCAGCCGCGCTGCTCGGGCCGGAACGTGACGCAGGGGCTCAGGATCTCGACGAACGAGAAGCCCGGGTGGCGGATCGCCTGCGCGATGAGGTCGGCGGTGCCGTTGGGGTCGCCCGAGAACGCACGCGCCACGAAGTTGGCCCCCGAGGCGAGCGCGATGACCAGCGGGTGGAACGCCCGCACGCCGGTGCCGCCCGGTGCGAGCTTGTTGTCCCAGTCGGGCTCGGTCGTCGGCGAGGCCTGGCCCTTGGTCATGCCGTACACGTGGTTGTCCATTACGAGGTACGTGAGGTCGACGTTGCGGCGGCAGGCGTGCAGGAAGTGGTTGCCGCCGATCGAGTAGCCGTCGCCGTCGCCGCCGGCGACGATCACCGTGAGGTCGGGCCTCGCCACCTTCAGCCCGGTGCCGGCGGCCAGCGCGCGGCCGTGCACGCCGTGCAGGCCGTAGCACTGCGTGTAGGCCGGAATGCGCGAGCTGCAGCCGATGCCCGACACCAAGGCCACGTCGTGCGGCGGCCGCTGCAACTGCGCCAGCGCCTTGGTCAGCGACGACAGCACCGTGTAGTCGCCGCAGCCCGGGCACCAGATGGGCTTGTAGTCGGACTTGTAGTCGGCCGCGCCGTAGCAGCCCGCCGGCGACTCGCCCGGCACGGCCGGTGGGCCGGGCGGCAGCGTCATGTCGTTCATGGCGTGCGCTCCTCGCGGCCGGCCGGCCGGCCGTGGCCGCGCGCCTCGTGCCGGGTCACCGCCGCGGCCCAGTCGGCGAAGGCGGCGGCGAGCTCGCCGGGGCGCAGCGGCAGCGGCCCGGCACGGTGCAGCCCGCGCGGGCGGCCCGGCAGGTCGACACGGCCACGCAGGTAGCGCAGCAGCTGGCCGCCGTGGTTCTGCTCGACGACCAGCACCTCGCGCACGCCGGCCAGCGCATGCGCCATGCTCGCCGCCTGCAGCGGCGAGAGCAGGCGCAGCGCCACGAGGCGCAGCGCCGTGCCCCGCGCGGCGACGCGAGCGATCGCCTCGCGGACCGCGCCGGTCGTCGAGCCGAAGGTGATCACGGCCAGGTCGGCGTCGCCCTCGACGTCGGCCCAGCGCTCGCCGTAGTCGTGGCGATCGAGCTTGCGCGCGCGCTTGTCGAGCTGGCGGCGATGGTCGGCGGCGCCGCTGCTCGGCAGGCCGCGCTCGTTGTGCTCCAGGCCGTCGGCGGTGTAGACGGTGCCCGGCGTGCCGGGGCGTGCCATCGGCGAGACGCCGCTCGCGGTATCGGCGTAGCGGCGATAGGGCGGCGGCGCTTCGCCGCCGGCCGTGCAGGCGGCCGGTGCGGCGGCGAAGAGCCGCTGCGCCGGTGCCGCGGCCGGCGCCGGCTGCTCGATGACCGCGCGCGACTGGCCGAGGAACTGGTCGTTGAGAAGGATCGCCGGGCACTGCAGTGCCTCGGCGAGCCGCACCGCCCACTCGCTGGTGGCGACGCAGTCGGCAATGGAGGTTGGCGCGAGCACCAGGCGCGGCGCGTCGCCGTGCAGGCCGTCCACCGCGATCGCGAGATCGCTCTGCTCGCTCTTGGCCGGAATGCCGGTGGAGGGCCCGCCGCGCATCACGTCGACGATCACGATCGGCACCTCGGCCGCGACACCCAGGCCGATGCCTTCGGTCATCAGGGCCAGTCCCGGGCCTGCGGTCGCGGTGAGCGAGGGCACGCCGCCGTAGCTGGCGCCGAGGATCATGTTCACCGAGGCGAGCTCGTCCTCGGCCTGCACGAGCGCGCCGCCCAGGCGCGCCAGCGCCGGCGCCATCCATTCGAGCATCTCGGTGGCCGGCGTGATCGGGTAGGCGGCGACGAAGCGCACGCCGCCCCGCAGCGCGCCGCAGCCGGCGGCCTCGTTGCCGGAAAGCAGCCAGCGGCGCGCCGCGGCCGGCGGCGCCGACGCCGCCTGCACCGCCGCGCCCAGCGCCGCCCCGTGCAGCGGCAGGTCGCGCGCCAGCGCCACGCCTTGCGCCAGCGTCGCGAGGTTGGTCCGCAGTGCCTCGTCGCCGCGCTTCCAGGCGGCCTTCAGCGCCGATTCCAGCGCCGCCAGCGGCAGCCCGGCGCAGGCGCCGGCCAGGCCCAGGGCGATCATGTTCACCCAGCCGCCGGCGGCCTTGGCGTTCTTCTTCAGCGGCAGCGCCGCCAGCGTGGCGCCGCCCTGCAGCAGCGCGGCCGGCGCTTCGCCGGCGTCGCTGTCGCCGACGACGAGGCTGCCGGCGGCCAGCGGGATCTCGTCCGCGAACCGCACGACGTTCTGCCAGTCGATCGCCACCAGCAGGTCGAAGCGGTCGTCGAGCGTGGCCACCGGATGCGGCGCCAGGCGCAGCAGCGCGGCGGCTTCGCCGCCGCGGATCTGCGGGCCGCTGGTGCGCACCATCAGGCCGAACAGGCCGGCGCGCGAAGCCGCGTCGAGCAGCAGCTCGCCGGCGGTCATCACGCCCGCGCCGCCGCTGCCGGCGACGGCCACCGAGAAGGAGGTCGGGCGGGCAGCGGTTTCGGCCATCGCGGATCCTGTTCGCACTCGTCGCATCGGTTTGCCACCGTGCCCGCAGTGAACCGGCACCGGCGGTGCGCGTCCCTGAACCAGATCAAGGAAAGCCGCGTGTACCGGTTCAAAAATGGTATTCAAGTACCGATTTACGGGTAAACCCCGAGGCCGGGACCGCGGCCCCCGCGGCGTGACGTCGGGCCACCCGCACGGACGGAAAGGAGAACCGCATGCCTTCCATCGCAGCGCACCGATGGCTGATGACCGCCCCCGGGGCGCCGCTCGTGCGCGGCGAGTTCGAGGCCGAGCCGGCGGCCGGCGAGGTGGTGGTGGCCGTTGCCGGCTGCGGCGTGTGCCACACCGACCTCGGCTACTACTACGACGGTGTGCGCACCAACCAGCCGCTGCCGCTGGCCCTCGGGCACGAGATCAGCGGCCGCGTCGTCGGCGCCGGCAGCGGCGCCGACGGCTGGATGGGTCGCGCCGTCATCGTGCCGGCCGTGCTGCCCTGCGGCGAGTGCGACCTGTGCCGGCGCGGCCTGGCCACCATCTGCCGCGCGCAGAAGATGCCCGGCAACGACATCCAAGGGGGCTTCGCCTCGCACATCGTGGTCCCCGCGCGTGGCCTGTGCGCCGTGGACGAGCCGCGCCTGGCCGCCGCCGGGCTGACGCTGGCGCAGGTGTCGATCGTTGCCGACGCCCTGACGACGCCCTACCAGGCGGTGCGCCGCGCCGGTGTCGCGGCCGGCGACCTGGCCGTCGTCGTCGGCATCGGCGGTGTGGGCGGCTACTGCGCGCAGGTCGCACGTGCGGCCGGCGCCGAGGTGGTGGCGATCGACGTCGATGCACGCAAGCTGGACGCCATCGCCCGCGACGGCGGCGCGGGCCTGGTGCTGAACGCGCGCGACTACGACGCGAAGTCGCTGAAGAAGGCGGCGGCCGAGTTCGCCAAGGGGCGTGGCCTGCGCGGCACCGAGTGGAAGATCTTCGAGTGCTCGGGCACGGCCGCCGGCCAGGGCACCGCCTTCAACCTGCTCGTGCACGGCGCCACGCTCGCGGTGGTGGGCTTCACGATGGACAAGGTCGAGGTCCGCCTGTCCAACCTGATGGCCTTCGACGCGCGCGCCATCGGCAACTGGGGCTGCCCGCCCGAGCTGTACCCGGCGGCGCTGGACCTCGTGCTGGACGGCAAGGTGAGGATCGCGCCGTTCGTCCAGACGCATCCGCTCGCCGATATCAACCACGTCTTCCACGCCGTGCACGCCCGCGAGACGACCCGCCGCCCCGTGCTCGTGCCCTGACCTCCCGCACACCGAGGAGCCCGCCCGATGAACGCGCCCGAACTGCTGCCGCTGCACGACTTCAAGAACCACGATCTCGTCGACGACAGCGCCAGGCCCGGCGTGCGCGTCGAGCGGCGTCCCGCGAGGAAGCCCGACGGCACCGTGGTGCCCGGGCTCTACAACACCTGGATCTCGCTCGACAACCCGAGCCAGTTCAACAGCTACACCACCGACATGGTCAAGGGCGTGATCCTGGCCATGCGCGCGGCCAGCAACGACCGCGCGGTGAACTGCGTCGTCTTCACCGGGGTCGGCGACAAGGCCTTCTGCACCGGCGGCAACACCAAGGAGTACGCCGAGTACTACGCCGGCCAGCCGCAGGAGTACCGGCAGTACATGCGCCTGTTCAACGACATGGTCAGCGCCATCCTCGGCTGCGACAAGCCGGTGATCTGCCGCGTCAACGGCATGCGCATCGGCGGCGGGCAGGAGATCGGCATGGCCTGCGACTTCAGCGTCGCGCAGGACCTGGCGCGCTTCGGCCAGGCCGGGCCCAAGCACGGATCGGCGCCGATCGGCGGCGCCACCGACTTCCTGCCGGTGATCGTCGGCGCCGAACGCGCGATGGCCGCCTGCGTGCTGTGCGAGCCGTTCAGCGCCCACAAGGCCTACCAGATGGGCGTGCTGACCGACATCGTGCCGGCGCTGAAGGTCGACGGCCGGTTCGTCGCCAACCCGACCGTCGAGACGCAGCGCCTGGTCGACGAGGTCGGCCGCTTCTGCTACGGCGAGCCGAAGACCGGCAGCGCGCTCGACGAGGGCAGGGCGCTGGTGAAGCGCGGCACCGTCGACCTGGCGCTGCTCGACGCGAAGGTCGAGGAGCTGTGCGCCAAGATCCTGCTGACCTTCCCCGACTGCACGACCAAGACGCTGGAGGAGCTGCGCAAGCCCAAGCTCGACGCGTGGAACCGCAACAAGGAGAACGCACGCGCCTGGCTGGCCCTGAACATGATGACCGAGGCGCGCGCCGGCTTCACCGCGTTCAACGAGGGCACCAAGGAAGATCGCGAAATCGACTTCGTGCTGCTGCGGCAGAAGCTGGCCGCCGGGCAGGGCTGGGTCGGGCCGCTGCACGACGAGATCCAGCCGAAGGGCAAGGGCCGTGGCTGAAACCGCGGCGCCTGCGCTCGCCGTCTGGCGCGACCGCGAAGGCGCGCTGCTGCGACTGCGGCTCGCGCGCCCGAAGGCCAACCTCTGCGACGCGGCCATGATTGCCGCGTTGCAGGCGGCCTTCGACGCCCACCGCGCCGAGCCGCTGCGAGGCGTGCTGCTCGATGCCGACGGCCCGCACTTCAGCTTCGGCGCCAGCGTCGAGGAACACCTGCCCGAGCGGTGCGCGGCGATGCTCGCGAGCCTGCACGCGCTCGTCATCGCGATGGCCGAGTTCCCGGCACCGGTCCTCGTGGCGGTGCGCGGACAGTGTCTGGGCGGCGGGCTCGAGATCGCGCTCGCCGGCGGACCGATCTTCGCCGCGCCGCAGGCGCTGTTCGGCCAGCCGGAGATCAAGCTCGGCGTGTTCGCCCCCGCCGCGTCGTGCCTGCTGCCGTGGCGCCTGAGCGCGGCGGCGGCCGAGGACCTGCTGCTCAGCGGGCGCAGCGTCGCGGCGCCCGAAGCGCTGACGCTGGGCCTGGTGCAGGTGCTGGCCGAAGACCCTCAGGCCGCCGCGCTGGCTTGGTACGACGAGCACCTGGCCGGCAAGAGCGCCGCGGCGCTGCGCTGCGCGCTGCGTGCCGCACGGGCGCCGCGCCTGCGCGAGCTGCGCGAACGGCTGGCCGAGGTGGAGCGCCTGTACCTGCAGGTCCTGATGAAGACCCACGACGCCAACGAAGGCCTGGCTGCCTTCCTCGGCAAGCGGGCGCCGCAGTGGCAGCACCGCTAGAAGCGCACCCGACGAGGAGCAAGACCGACATGGACGCCCCCCAGCCCGAAGTCCTGAAGATCGTGCAGCGCTGCGAGGCGCTGTACGAGGACCTGCGCTTCGACGCCGTCAGCCGGTGGAAGCAGGCGGCGCCGGGCCGCCGGGCCATCGGCTACATGCCGATCTACGTGCCGCGCGAGATCATCCACGCCGCCGGCATGCTGCCGGTGGGCATCCTCGGCGGCGGCGACCAGATCGAGGTCATCCAGGGCGACGCCTACTACCAGAGCTACATCTGCCGCATCCCGCGCTCGACCATCGAGCTCGGCCTCACCGGCCGGCTCGACGTGCTCGACGGCATGCTCTTCCCGAGCATCTGCGACGTGATCCGCAATCTCTCCGGGATGTGGCAGATCCTGTTCCCGGACAAGTACACACGCTACGTCGACGTGCCGCAGAACTACCGCGACGACATCGGCGGGACGTTCTACGTGCAGGAGATGCAGCACATCCGCGACGACCTCGGGCGGCTGCGCGGCGCGCCGATCACCGACGCGGAGCTCAACGCGTCGATCGCCGCCTACAACGCCAACCGCGCGGCGCTCAGGGATCTCTACGCCTGGCGTGCCGCCAGGCCCTGGCAGGCGCCGACCTCCGAGCTCTACCTGCTGCAGCGTGCCGGCATGGTGCTGCCGGTGGAAGAGCACACCGCGCTCGTGCGCCGGTACCTGGAGGCCGCCGAGAAGTGGGCGCGCCCGAAGCGCGACAACGCGCGCGTCGTGCTCACCGGCTCCTTCTGCGAACAGCCGCCGCTGGCGCTGATCAAGTCGATCGAGATGGCCGGCTGCTACGTCGTCGACGACGACTTCATGCTCGTGGGCCGCTGGCTGCTCGACGACGTCCCCGACGACGGCAACCCGCTCGACGAGCTGGCCAGGGCCTTCCTGCACCGGTCGGCCTCGACGGCGGCGAAGTACGACGAGACGCGCGAGCAGAAGGGCATCTTCCTGGTGAAGCAGGTCAAGAGCCGCGGCGCCGAGGGCGTGGTGTTCGCCGCGCCGAGCTTCTGCGACCCGGCACTGCTCGAGCGGCCGATGCTGCAGGACGTGCTCGCCCGGCACGGCATCCCGCACACCGCCTTCAAGTACGCCGAGAACACCGGCCAGATGGCGCCGATCCGCGAGCAGGCGGGCACCTTCGCCGATTCGATCAAGCTGTGGAGTGCTGCGTCGTGAGGTCCTCTCGAGGCGGGCTCCGGTCGCCTTCCCCCACTGCCTCCCGAAGAGCAGCCGCCGAGCGGGCTGAAATGAAACATGTGCAGGTGGTGGCGGGATCGGGCCGACGGGGTGCCCTGCTCCGCGAATGTCCTCTTTCGGCGGCCCTGCTCCGCAAGCTGCGCAGGTCCCCCGAATGCCCCCTTGATTTCGCTGCGCAGGGCACCCCGCCGGCCCGATCCGGCACGCGCAGTGGTATCCCGCCGAGGACAGACCACGCTGCCACGCCAAGGACGCCGGGTGGTCGGCGCAGCGAAATCAAGGGGGCATCGGGGGGACCAGCGAAGCTGGTCCGCCCAAAGAGGACATTCGCGAAGCCGACCACTCGGCGTCCTTGGCGCGCCGCGACCTCGACCCCACGGCGTCCTTGGCGCGCCACGACCTCGATGAACCTTCTTCCCGCGTCGCGGGTCGCCCGAAGCGCGGAGGAGCCACTGACATGAACATCCCCGTCACGATGCCCACGTCGGCGAAGAAGCCGCAGAACGTCCAGAAGGAAGACGCGATGTGGTTGCAGAAGGAGCTCATCAACAGGAACTACATGGAGCTCGCCACTGCGCGTCAGATGAACCGCAAGGTCTCGGCCACCTTCGTGCCGGGCAACCTGAACGAGCTGCTGATGTGCTTCGACTTCGCGCGCAGCCTGCCGGAGACCAACGCGCTGCAGAACGGCATGCGCAAGAAGAGCGGCAAGATGATCATGGACGCCGAGCGCGACGGCCAGAGCGAGGACGTCTGCACCTACGTCAAGGCCGACCTCGGCATGATGATGGGCGGCGAGATCGGCCCCACCGGCGAGGCGCTGCCGCGCCCCGACGTGCTGCTGCTGAGCTACACGGGCTGCTTCACCTTCATGAAGTGGTTCGAGCTCATCCGCCACAAGTACGGCTGCGAGACGGTGATGCTGCACGTGCCCTACCAGGCCGAGGGCCGCATCGCGCCCAACATGCGCGAGTACGTCGTCAAGCAGCTGAAGGAGACGGTGATCCCGACGCTGGAGCGCATCTCCGGCGTCAGGTTCGACATCGACCGCCTGCGCCAGTACATGCGCGAGTCGGCGCGCGCCGAGGAAGACCTCGTGCACGTGCTGCAGAGCGCAAAGCACCGGCCGAGCCCGATCGACGGCTACTTCGGCGCCGTCTACTACATCGGCCCCATCTTCACGGCGTTCCGCGGCACGTCCGAGGCCACCGAGTACTACCGCGTGCTGCGCGGCGAGATCGACGAGCGCGTGCGCAAGGGGCTCGGGCCCATCACGCCCGACGGCGAGATGGGCGAGGAGAAGTACCGCCTCGTCGTCGAGGGGCCGCCGAACTGGACCAGCTTCCGGGACTTCTGGAAGATGTTCCACGAAGAGGGCGCGGTGGTCGTCGCCAGCACCTACAGCAAGGTGGGCGGCGTCTACGACTTCGGCTTCCGCCACGACCCCGAGCACCCGCTGGAGTCGCTCGCCGACTACTGCCTCGGCTGCTACACCAACCACAGCCTGCCCTCGCGCATCGACATGATCTGCAGGTACATCGACGAGTACGGCGCCGACGGCCTGCTCATCAACTCGATCAAGAGCTGCAACAGCTTCTCGGCCGGGCAGCTGCTGATCCTGCGCGAGGTGGAGCGCCGCACCGGCCGGCCGGCCGCCTTCATCGAGACCGACCTCGTCGACCCGCGCTATTTCTCGGCCGCCAACGTGAAGAACCGCCTGGAGAGCTACTTCCAGATGGTCAGGCAGAAGCGCCTGGCGCATGCGGACACGCGGGCGCCGTTCGTGCCGATCGCGCCGGTGCAGTGAGGAGAAGCCCCATGCGCTGCTTCATCGGCATCGACCTCGGCTCCACCACCACCAAGGCGGTGGTCATCGACGAGCAGCACAACGTGCTCGGCCGCGGCATCACCAACTCGCGCTCGAACTACGACACCGCCGCCGCGGTGGCCAAGAACGAGGCGCTGCTGAACGGGCGCTTCCACCTGTTCCGGCAGGCGCTGGCCGGCAGCGGCGCGCTGAACGGCTCGCTCGATACCTTCATCGGCCAGCTCGAGCGCGACTTCCGCGCCGAGCAGTACCTCGAGCAGCTCGACGACCTCGAGGCCACCTGCCGCCGCAACCACGAGAAGACGAACTTCGGCGACGCGAAGCCCGCGGTGCGCGAGGCGCTCGACGGCGTCTTCGCGCAGCTCAGGCGCGAGGCCCCCGGGCTCTTCGCCCCCGGCGCCAGGCGCAAGAGCGACTTCTTCCGCGACATCGCCGGCAGCCAGTACCTCGCCGCGGGCGAGGCGATTGCCAAGGCGATGGGCCTGCGCTACGACTTCCTGCTGAACCTCTTCGACCGCTCGATCATCGAGGTCGAGAACCGGGTCTACGGCGACTCGATGCGCCGCCACCTGCTGGCCGCGCTGGAACGCAGCTTCGCCGCGCTGCCCGGGATGCAGACCAGGCGCGCCGCGGTCGAGGCGCCGATCAAGGGCGTGCTCGACACGGTGATGGAGGAGACCTACGTCGTCGGCACCGGCTACGGCCGCGCCCGGCTGCCGTTCGGCAAGGAGCACATCCGAAGCGAGATCCTCTGCCACGGCCTGGGCGCGCACGTGATGTACCCCGGCACCGCCACCGTGCTCGACATCGGCGGCCAGGACACCAAGGCGATCCAGGTCGACCCCGCCGGCATCGTCGAGAGCTTCCAGATGAACGACCGCTGCGCCGCCGGCTGCGGGCGCTACCTCGGCTACATCGCCGACGAGATGAACATGGGGCTGCACGAGCTGGGCCCGCTGGCGATGCGCAGCACGAAGACGATCCGCATCAACAGCACCTGCACCGTGTTCGCCGGCGCCGAGCTGCGCGACCGCCTGGCGCTCGGCGACAAGCGCGAGGACATCATGGCCGGGCTGCACCGCGCGATCATCCTGCGCGCGATGTCGATCCTGGCGCGCTCGGGCGGCATCCGCAACGAGTTCACCTTCACCGGCGGCGTGGCCAAGAACGAGGCGGCGGTGAAGGCGCTCGTCGAGCTGGTCGAGGAGAACTACGGCCGGCTGACGCTGAACATCAACCCCGACTCGATCTACACCGGCGCGCTGGGCGGCGCCACCTTCGCCTGGCGTGCGGTGGTCGAGGAAGGCAAGACGGCGGAGGCGAGGACATGAAACCCGAAGGAACCATCACCACCGTCGGCATCGACATCGGCTCGGGCGCCGTGAAGACGGCCCTCTTCCGCAGCCGGGAGATCGAGGGCCCGGGCGCGGGCGGCGAGACGCGCGAAAGCGGCGCCGCCTGGCTCGCGAAGCGCTGCGAACGCATCCGCCGGCGCGACCCGATGGCGCTGGCGCAGGAGGGGCTGGACGGCGTGCTCGCCGACGCCGGCCTGGCGCGCGACGACGTTCACTACATCGCCACCACCGGCGAAGGCGAGAACGTCAGGTTCGCCACCGGCCACTTCTATTCGATGACCACGCACGCGCGCGGCGGCGTCTTCCTCGACCCCGAGGCGCGCGCGGTGGTCGACATCGGCGCGCTCAACGGCCGCGCCATCGCCGTCGACGCGCGCGGCAAGGTGCTGAGCTACAAGATGACCAGCCAGTGCGCGAGCGGCTCGGGCCAGTTTCTCGAGAACATCGCCCGCTACCTCGGGGTGGCGGTGGAGGAGATCGGGCCGCTGTCGTGCACGAGCCGGGATCCGGAGAAGGTGAGCTCGATCTGCGCCGTGCTCGCCGAGACCGATGTCATCAACATGGTCAGCCGCGGCATCGCCACGCCCGACATCCTGAAGGGCATCCACCTCTCGATGGCCTCGCGCATCGTCAAGCTGCTGAAGGTGACGGGCGTGAAGGACGGCGTCGCGCTGCTCACCGGCGGCCTGGCGCTCGACGCCGGACTGCTCGCGGCGATCCAGGAGGAGATGGTCAACGAGAAGGTGAAGGTGCAGGCGCGTTCGCACGCCGACTCGATCTACGCCGGTGCCGTCGGCGCGGCGCTGTGGGGCGCCTACCGCCACCGGCGCCTGCACGCGCTCGAAGGGGCCGCCGTCGCGGCCTGAGCGGCCACGACACCCGGTCGACCACGACGCTCCCCCCAAGCTCCCCCGGTCCGCCGCGCCCAAAGCCAGCGCGCCAGCCCGCCAGTCACGAGGAACCTGCCATGGCCCTGCTGATCAACGACAACTGCACCGCCTGCGACGCCTGCAAGCCGGTGTGCCCGAACGAGGCGATCTCGGTCGGTGACCCGTACTACTTGATCGACCCGCTGCGCTGCACCGAGTGCGTGGGCGCCGAGGACGAGCCGCAGTGCAAGCTGGTGTGCCCGGCGGACTGCATCGTGCAGCACCCGGACTTCGTCGAGACGCCCGAGCAGCTGCAGGAGAAGTACGAGAGCCTGCACTGAGCCGCCGCCGGCCGATCGGCAACTCCGCAGCGCGCTGCCGCGGCAGTCCAGCAGCACGGCCCGGCCGTTCCACTGGCATCTTGACGCAGCGCACGCTTGGCGCCGCATCGAGCGCTGGAATCGACACATGCGCGTCTCCGACCCCACGAGCCGCCCGCTGCATTGGCTGCTGCGCCCCTTCTTCCGGCGCCAGCGCCGGCGCTTCGGCACCGAGCTGCTGGCCGCGCGTGTGTGGGCCACCGTACCACCGCTGTACCTGGCGCTGGCCGGCTTCCATGCCGCCTTCGAACGCCGCCGCTCGCCGCTGCCGCCGGCGCTGCGTTCGCTGGTGCAGGTGCGCGTGTCGCAGATCAACCATTGCCCGTTCTGCATCGACCTCAACGCCGCCCTCGCCGCCGAGCGCGGCGCCGGCCTCGACAAGGCGCTGGCGGTGGCCGAGTGGCGAAGCCACCCGGGGTTCGACGCGCGCGAGCGCACGGCACTCGAATATGCCGAGGTGATGACGCAGACCGATGCGCAGGTGGACGACGCGCTGGCGGCGCGCCTGCGCGCCCACTTCGACGAGCCGGCACTCATCGAACTCACCGCGCTGGTGGCCTTCCAGAACCTGTCCAGCAAGTTCAACGCCGCGCTCGACATCCCGCCGCAGGGCCTGTGCGCACGCCGGCGCTGAAGCGCGCGGCGCGCGCCTCGCCCAGTGTCGCGAGCCGCCCGGGCACGGGCCTCGATTTCTGCCGCCCCGGCTCTTACGGCATGACTTCCACGTACTCGTAGATCTCGGCGTCGACCAGCTGCCGGCGCAGCGGCAGCGGCAGCTGCGCGAACCAGGCCTGCGGGGAATGGCGGTCGGTCTCGCGGCCCATGAAGCGGATCAGCTCGCAGATCGGATCGACGACGTTGACGCGGTAGCGCTCGTCGCCCTTCACGTAGCCGAGCCAGAGATTCTTCATGCAGTTGCGCCGGCACCAGGCGAACGCCTCGCAGCCCTCGCACGGCATGCTCGCCGTGGGCTGCAGCGGGCTCTTCTTCAGCCAGTTCCCCTGGATCTCGCCCATCAGCATCGAGGGCGAGTACATCATGTCCGGGCAGGGGTAGATCTGGCCGCTGGGCATGACGTTGAGCAGGTGCGTGGAGACGCGGCATTGCGTCAGCCCGGCATAGAGCTCGCGCGCGCGGTTGGGCAGCAGCTTGTTGCGCACCATGCCCATCACCGGCACCAGCGGATAGAGCGTGTCGGTGGAAGCGAAGAAGCGATTGATGAGCTGCACCAGCGCCGCACGCCGCTTGGCGAGCGAGTCTTCGCCGTACATCTCGCCGGCGACGAACTGCCAGTACAGATAGTCGATCGTGCCTGACGCCGAGGCCAGCCCGTCCAGCTCCTCGAAGCTCGTCTCCGGGTTGCCCCAGGTCACGCGCGCGGTGATGCTGCCGCCGACCAGGCCGCGCACCCGGCCGAGGTTGCGGATCACCTGGCGCCAGATGCCGCGGCCGCGGTAGCCGTCGGTGGTGGCCTCGCCGCCATCGATGGACACGAGGATGTTCGACAGCTTCGCCAGCACCCACCCGGGCACGTCGTCGAGCAGCGTGCCGTTGGTCTGCAGCTGGTAGCGCCAGGCCGGGAAGCGGCGCATCACCGCCTCCATCATCGGCCGGTTGAGCGTCGGCTCGCCGCCGTAGAAGGTGACGACGATCTCCTTGCCCGCCAGGTGCGTGGCGCCGAAGCGCTCGAGCTGATCGAGGTCGTACTTCAGCTCGGTCTGCGAACCGAGCACGTCGCCGACGCCGAGCGAGCAGTAGCTGCACTTCAGGTTGCACTTGAGCGTGGTGAGCAGTTGCAGCTCGACGCGGCCGCCGACGATGGGATCGGGGTCGGACACCGGCGCAGCGGCGGCCGGCACGCATTCGATGGTCCTGATAGCCATGGCACCTCCGTTACGACAGGCGGTCTGGTCGCGGCCGCTACGGCCGCGGCGCGCTCGGGCTCAGCGCGCCGACGGCGGCGGCCCGTGTGGCGGCAGCGCCGTGATGCCGAAACGCAGCCAGCCCGACGCTGCCCGCTCGACGGGCGCGCAGCGCAGGCTCCGTCCGGCGGCACCGTTGTCGCAGATGCTCATGCGGCGGCACTGTACGCCGCCGGCACGCACTCGGCAGGGCCGATCTCGCCCCGCCGCCGGTGCGCTGTTGCGGGCACACCTGGCGCATTCCGGAATCCTTGAACTGCTTCAATGACACGCGGGCGACTCGGCGGCATACGCGACGCAGCGCAAGACGGGCCCGTGCCTCGACGCACACGCGCGTGGTGCGGGGCACAAGGTGAGCCGAAGGGGAATCTCGTGCGCACGCTGCAATACGACGCCGAAGCCACGCGCCGCCTCGTGGCGGTCTATCGGACGCCCGACGTGGCGGCCCAGCGCGAGGCGTTCGCCGCCGCACTCGCGCTGCAGGCTGGAGAACACGTGCTCGACGTCGGCGCCGGTCCCGGGCTGCTCGCGCTGCTGCTGGCCGAGCGGGTGGGGCCGAGGGGCAAGGTGTGCGGCGTCGACATCAGCGAGCCGCTGCTGGCGTACGCTCGCAGCCTGACGGCCGGCCGACCTCAACTTTGCTGGCTGAAGGCCGACGCGACGTCGCTGCCGCTCGCCGACAGCGAGTTCGACGCCGCCATCAGCACCCAGGTGCTCGAATACGTGGCCGACGTCGATGCGGCGCTGGCCGAGCTGCACCGGGTGCTGCGGCCGCAGGGGCGGTTGGTCGTCGTCGACACCGACTGGGACTCCATCGTCTGGGCCACGCCTGACCGCGCCCGCCACGAGCGCGTGATGGCGAGCTGGGAAGCACATGCGCCGCATCCGCGCCTGCCGCGCACGCTGGCTGCGCGGTTGGCGGGCGCTGGCTTCGAGCTGCGCCGCACCGAAGTGATGCCGCTGTACAACCCGTCGGCTTGCGAGGACAGCTACAGCCGCCAGATGGTGGCGCTGATCGCGGACTTCGTCGCGCGAGCGGAGGGCGGCCATGCCGCCGACGCCTCGGCCTGGGCCGACGAACTGAACCAGGAAGCCGCGGCCGGGCGCTGGTTCTTCAGCCTCAACCGCTACCTGTTCGTGGCGACGCGGTGCTGACGGCCGGCATCGAAGATTCGCGGGCGATCTTCGGCTGCCGCGTCGCGACGACCAGCTATCCGCCGGAACCCAATGACTGAAGCTTCCGCTCCGGCGCACGCCCCAACTGCCGTCTCACGGTTGTTGGGGCACGACTTCTTCATCTCGTTTGCCCTGGGGGAGCCGCCGCGCGGAACGCTGCGCTACGCCACCGACCTGGCCCGGCGCCTGAAGCAGCGTGACTTCGCCGTCTTCCTTTGCGAGGACGACCTGCCGCCGGGGCACAGGCTCTGGGCGACGCTGGACAGGTTGCTGGACCGTTCGAAGGTGCTGGTGGTCATCGTCAACCGCCACTTGCTGGTGAACCCGGGCGGGGTGCGCAGAGAGGTCGAGCGGTTCCGACGCAGGCATGCCGACGACCGGATCGTCGTCGTCAATGTCGGCGCGGTCCTGCCGCAGCCGGGAGACGCCGCGCCAGTCGAGGACGCCGCTGACGCCGTCGTCCCGATCCCCGTGTGGTTGCCCGGCGCGGACAGGGTACTGCTCAACGAGACGGAGGCGGCCATCGAGCAGGGTGTAGCCAGCGACAAGGTGGTCAAGGACCTGGCGCTCGCCCTCACGACAACGAGGTCGAACCTGCGATGGCGCTGGCTCTTGGCTGGCGGGCTGGCGGTGTTCGCCGGCCTCCTGGCGCTGGCCGGCAGGGACTGGTTCGAGCGGACGAGGGTCGCCGAGGCTGCTCTGCGGCGAGAGCAGGCCTCGCGTCTGGTTCTCGAGTCGAAGGCCATGCTGGCCCGCGCTGAGGATCACGAGCGGTCGATGCTCCAGATGGTGGCCGCGCATCGCCTGAGTCCGTCGCCGGCCACGGAGGGCGCACTGCTCGACTCCCTGATGTCGAGCCCGCGGCTGCTGAAGCTGATGGCGGTAGGCGCTGCCGTTGGTTCGCTCGCCTTCGGCCCGGACGGCCGGCGCGTAGCCGTCGTCGCCGGGAACAACCTGTGGCTCTGGGATGCGCACCGCGGCGTGCCGGTCGTGCCGCCGCTGCGGCACCCCACCATCGTCAACGCAATCGCGTACAGCCCGGACGGCCGCTTCATCGTCACGGCGGACGAAGCGGGCACGCTTCGTTTCTGGGATCCGTCGTCGGGCACGGCCATGGGTGCCGCCCTCCCTGCCCATCGGGGCGCAATCGCGAGCGTTGCCGTGGGCAGGGGAGGCATCGTCGTTGCGGGCCACGTCAACGGCTCCTTGACGCGCTGGGATGCGCAGGCGCGCGCATCGCTTGGGCCGCCGCAACAGGCCGATCCCGGATGGTTGACCAGCGTGGCCATCAGCGCGGACGGCAGCCGCATCGCCACCACCGGTGGAAGCGGCAAAGTCCGTTTCTGGGACGCCCGCACAGGTCAGGAGGACGGGGAACCGCTCGGTCCGCATCGGGGCGATGTCGGTGGGCACCGCGCAGCTCGCAGCGTGGCATTCGGTTGCCCCGGGAGCCACCTCGTGGCGTCGGGTGGCGACGATGCCCGGCTGCGGCAGTGGGACACGAGCGCACGCGCGCCCGCCGCGGCTGCGGTCGATCGTGGTGTGGTTGTCCTGACGGTCGCCGCCGGGTGCGGCAGCAAGCCTCGCTTCGCCTCGGCGGGTTGGGGTGGCGACATCGCGATTCACGAGGCGCGCACCAGCGGCGAGGCTGCCGTGTCGCTGGTGCACGGACGCGACCGCACTGGCACTGTCCGTGCCCTCGCCTTCAGCCCCGACGGCCGGGTTCTCGCCTCGGGCGGCAACGACGGCACGGTGCGCCTGTGGGATCTTGGCGATCAATGGTCATTCGGCAGGTCGATCGAAGCGCAGGTCGGCCGGATCACTGCGCTGGCTTCGAACCCGCGCAAGGAGCAATTTGCCATCGGTGGCAGCGACGGCAGGCTGCGGCTGGTCGACGTGGATGGCGGCGTCGCCGCCCTGGGCGTGCCCGCGGCTGGGCACGCCGCAGCGGTCAACAGCATCGCCTTCTCGCCTGACGGGCGGCGGCTGGTGTCCGGCAGCGGGACGACCAAGTTCGATGGCGGGCGGACGTTCGAGGGGCCTGGATCGACTCTAATCGTGTGGCGCGTCGGCGCTGGCAAGCTCGCCGAGGAGCATGCGGAGCGAGGCGCCGAGGTGATGTCCGTGGCGTTCAACGCCGGTGGCGAGCGCCTGGCCTTCGGAGGGTGGGATCGGCATGGCGCACTGCACCTGCGCAACGCCACGACGGGCCAGGCGCTGACGCCGGAGCCCTTGCACGCCGGGGGCAACCGCTTGAGCAGCGTCGCCTTCAGCCGAGACCGGGGCAGCCGCCTCGTCGCCGCGGGCAACGACCTCGGCTGCCTCCTGCTCGCCGACGGCGTCACCGGGCAGCGGCGGACCGAGAAAAAACCACAGTGCGGACACGACGGCCAGGCGATCACGGGCATCGCCTTCGGACCCGAAGGCGCTCCCGTCGTCACGGGCGGTGGGGACAACAGCTTGCGTCGCTGGGACCCGAATACCGGCGCCCCCATCGAGCCACCGATGCCGGGGCACGGCGGTTGGGTGACCGCTGTCACCGTCAGCCCCGACGGGCGCCGGATCGCATCGGGTGCATGCGACGGGCAGGTGCGCTTGTGGGACCTCGCGACGGGCGCGCCGCTCGGCCAGCCGATCGAGGGTGGTCGTGAAGCGCGGTCCGCGGAGAACGGCCACTGCGTGCGGGGGGTCGTGTTCAGCCCCGACGGGGAGAACCTGGTCGCGGCCTCGGACGATGGGGGCTTGCGTCGCTGGAGGGTTCCGAACGCACCTGCCGAGGCGGTGTGTGCAAGGCTCGGCCGCAACATGAGCCTGCGCGAGTGGCGGCAGTGGGTATCGGAAGCGATTCCCTACACGTGCCAGTGCGCGGACCTGCCGCGTCCGGCGCAGCCGATTGCCCCGGACGCCCGGGCGCGCCCGCGAGCGGCGCCACTTCGGAACTGAAACGCCTGACGGTGAGGTGTCGGTTGGCTGATGCAGGACTGCCCCGCCCGCGCATGTGCATGACTCGCTTGGGTTTCGGCCAGGGCGTGGTGTTGATGGCACTGGTGGTCGCACGAGGCGTCCTGACTCAACCGGTCGTTACCGATGATGGCAAGCTCGTTGCATCGGTCGCCGTCGCGCTGCCGGAGGAGAAGATCCGGCGCATGGCGGCGGGAAGAGCCGACGTTCGCTCGGTCCTCGCTCGGGTCGAAGTGAGGTCACTAACCTACCTCAGCGACGGCTTGCGCGTGAAGGGCTACCTGGCGATGCCGCGGCAGGGTCAGAAGCTGCCATGCGTCATCTACAACCGCGGAGGCAATCGCGAGTTCGGAGCGCTCGACGATGACACTGCCGTATGGGTGCTCGCACGGATCGCGTCGTGGGGCTACGTGGTCGTGGCCAGTCAGTACCGCGGCAATGC
This sequence comes from Rubrivivax sp., assembly GCA_026125665.1. Taxonomy (GTDB): domain Bacteria; phylum Pseudomonadota; class Gammaproteobacteria; order Burkholderiales; family Burkholderiaceae_C; genus Rubrivivax. Next base: position 26,410 of record JAHCKS010000034.1, on the reverse strand, counting down.
GGGCGGGGAAGGCCGTGAGGAGTTCGGTGGCGCGGACATCAACGACGTGCTGAACCTCGTGCCGCTGCTGCAGTCATTGCCACGCGTGGATCCGCGCAGGATCGGCATGTTCGGCTGGAGCCGTGGCGGAATGATGACCTACATGGCCCTGACCAGGACCGACCGGATCGCGGCAGCCATCGTGGCCTCGGGGATGTCCGATGCCTTCGATACCGTCGCGCGGCGGCCTGAACTGGAAGACTTGGTGTACTCGGCCCTGGTTCCGGGCTACCAGGAGGACCGGCACAGGGCGCTGGTCAGTCGCTCGCCAGTCCGTTGGCCCGAGAGGCTCAGCAGACGCACGCCGATCCTGCTGCTGCACGGAACCGCCGACGAGCGCGTAAGTGCGACGCAGACCCTGAGCATGGCCTCGGCACTGTTGCAGTCGGGACATACGTTCCGCCTGGTCCTCTTCGAGGGTGGTGACCACGACCTCAGCGCCCACCAAGGCGAAGTTGAACGGCTCGTGCGCGGCTGGCTCGACCGCTACGTCCGAGATCGCGGACGCTGATCAACTTGGATCCAACCCCCTCGGTTCGAACGAGCAAGAACGTGCCTGACCTCGGTGTCGCACCGCGACCGGCGCGGTCCAGGATGGTCAGCGCAAACGCCGACTCCGGCATTGTCGGCGCGGTGCCCTGATCGCAGCGCAGCCGAGCAGGGCCGCCATCAGCAGCGACAGCGTGCCCGGCTCCGGCACCGCGCGCACCTGCACGTTGTCCAGCCGCGTGACGTCGTTCTGCCGGTAGACAAAATCGCCCGGGATGACCAGCCGCACGACGTGCCCGAGGGCTTCATCGAAGCTGGCGTAGCTGCTGTTGGTGAGATTGAAGCTCTCGGCGACCAGCGGCACCTCGACCGAGACCCACTGGTCGAGCGCCGCGCCGGCGCTGCCGCGCGCCCGCAGGCGTCCACCGTCCTCCAGCACCAGCACGACGGCTTCCACCGGCGGGTTCATCACCGTGCCCTGGCCGGCGATCGAGAACACATCGAAGCGGATCGTGCCGCCGAGGTACCCGGTCCAGTCGCCGCCCCATGTTAGCGGCGACAGGAACCACCACCCGCCCTGATCGCCGATGTCGCGGGCGGACAGGTGCCCACCGGGGTTGCCGCCGGCGGGGTTCCAGGCGAAGTCGGTCACGCCCTGCGTGCCCTGGCTGGAGTCAACGAGCCACCCCCCGGCCCCGGCGTCGAAGCCGCTGACCAGAGGAGCGGCACTGATGAGTGAGCTTGCGGCCGCCAGCGCGATGGCGCAGCCGAGACCCTTGAGCGCAGAACACGACATGAGGCTCTCCCTGTCGAACGAAGTCAGGCAGCACCAGAGCAGGTTCGAGAGCACCGGTGATCCGCCTCGGGGCTTGTGCGGACCGCACCGGCGATGAACGGCATCTCGGCGCGGTGCCGCGCTCCAGCGAGGATCACTTCGCCCACTGGCCGTACTCCGCACGTACATCGACCTCGGCCAGCTTCGCGCGCACGCTCATCGTGCGCATCCCGGCGAAGCCGGCTGCCCAGGTGGGGCCGTCGGCCATCATCGTCTCCCAGAGGAAGGCGCCTTCGACGACATCGGCGCGACGGCTCATCACGTTGAACAGCGCGCGAATGATGTGGGCCTGAGTCTCCTCGCCATCGTCCAGGGTGTTGCCGTCGCGATCGACGAAGATGCGCGGCGTGAACGCCTCGGCGTTCGGCTCGAACGGCGCGCGAGTCGAATCGACATAGCCGAACTCGGTGAACACGATCGGCTTGCCCGGGTTGCGCGCCTTCAGCGGCAGCAGGTGATCGTCGAAGATGCGCTCCCACGCCGACTCCAGCGCCGCGATGCCGGTCACGGCGCTGGGCGGCGCCTCGGCCAGCTCGAAGTAGGCACTCAAGCCGATCACGTCCAGCCCAAGATCCGCCCACAGGGGGTCGGACCCGGGGCCGAAGTAGGTGCGCGTCTTGACCGCGTCGTAATGCATGTCGTAGGTCAGTCGCCCGCCATAGACGGCGCGCACCGCTTGCACCATGGCCTTCAACTCGCTGCCAAACGCGTTCGGCCAGCGGCCGCCGGGGCGCGAGCGGAACAGCCGGTCGGTCTCGGTGCCCAAGGAGTACAAGGCCACGCCTTCGGCCTGCGCGAGGCGCGCAAAGTGCACTGCCTGTTCCGTGTAGGTTCGCCAGAAGTCCGCGACGAACCGCGCGTGATCGGGGTGATCGGTGGCCCAGGGCCACGCGCTGCGCACGATCGACGGGTCTTCGTCGGGCGCGAAAGGGTCGCCGAGTTGCCACCGCTGCAGCGGTCGAGCCGCTGTGCGCGCCTCCTCGAGCTCAAAGGCCAGGGTGAGGTAGACCTGAAAGCCACGGGTGCGGAAGGCCCGGATCATCCTCGTCAGCACGTCGTCGGCGAAGGTGGGGATGCGCACGCCGCTGGTCTTGCGCTCGACGGTGGGATCGAGGCTGTCGTCGACATGCAACGCCACCGATATGCCGACCCAGTTGACGTTGAGGTCACGCAGATACTCGAAGTACCCTGGAGGCAGGGTCTTCGACGCTTCGACGTTGGTGCCCCAGTTGCCCCCCATGTGCACGGCCCGATAACGAGTGCCGCTGGTGGACGGAATCACCCACTCGTCAGCGGCGGGGGCCGCGCTGCCGCCGCAACCCCACGCCGACAGCACGGCCGCCGCGATGCCGATCCATCGCCAAAGAACCGGGCCCTGGAGTGCCGGCATGGCCTCAGGGCCTGCGGCGCAGCTTCTGCAGCGCCTCGGTGCCCTCGTGCAGCGGATCGTCGAGGATGGGTACGGTAAGGTCGATGCGCATCCGGCCCGGCGCGAACTCGGCCAGGCCGCTCGTGTCGATGTAGTCCCGCCCCGAACGCGCGGTGCCTTCGCGCACGACATCGCCAAGGCGCACGACTTCTGCTCCTGGCGCAGTCAGCGTCGCAGCGAAGACGAGAGTGCGAGTCGAGCCCTCCCGTACCGAAGCGTCCGCGACCGATACTGCGACGGCGGGTGCCGGCGCAGGCGGCGGGCTGGACGGCGGGGGATCGAGGCTGCTGTCGCCGCCGCTGCCCCCGATGCCATGAGCGCCGCCAACCCGGCGGCAACGAGGAAGCCGCGCCCAGCGCGCCGGCGCGGCGATGGATGCCTCAACTCGTTCTTGGCGTTGCTGGAGCTTCGCACGCGGCCACCTCGCCTCCACCGCTTTCATTGATCAGATGCTTCGGGAACGACGGTCGCCTTGATCCACTTCAAGTCGGCACAGCAGGCCCCCCGGAGCAAGGGGTCAGGCGCTCGCCGTCAACGCTGGCGCCCGCTTCGGCGGCAGTCAGCGATCGGCCAGCGCCTTCGCGCCGACAACGGGTGGTCTTCCTGGCCGGCCCGGTCGAGCAGCGCGCGCGTCCGTGCATGCGGGGGCTCGGCCGACCACCCGACGGAGGCCACCTCCCGGCTCCCTGGAGCCGCTGCCCGCTTGACTCAGTTCAAGGTCGAGGTCGGCCGCGCGCGCTACACCGCGACGGCAACGCGCGATAGCGAGACCGCACGCGCCCGGCCGAGGCGGCCGTGCCCGAAGCCAGTCCGGCGCTGGTCGGTCCGCGGTCGGCTTGCGTGGACCCTGCGCGGGCGCCCCGGACTGCGCACGCTGTCACGCCAACGCCGCTTCGCATCGGGGAGGGTCGCATGGCAGCACCGACGCTGATGGTGGTCGACGACGAGACCGAGTTGCTGAGTCTGCTCGGCGAGTACTTCGGCCGCCATGGCTTTCGCGTTCTCATGGCGCGCGACGCAGCCGCCGCGCGTGCGATCGTCGCCGCCGACGAGCCGGAGGTCGCGGTGATCGACGTGCACATGCCCGGCGAGGACGGCCTGTCGCTGGCGCGCTGGCTGCGCGTCGAGCGTCCGCGACTGGGCATCGTGATGCTGAGCGCGGCCTCCGAGGCGGTCGATCGCATCGTCGGGCTGGAGGTGGGGGCCGACGACTACGTGGCCAAGCCGTTCGAACTGCGCGAGCTGCTGGCGCGCGTGAAGGGCCTGCTCAGGCGTGCGCAACTCGTGCCGCCGCCCGCCGCGGCGACGGCGGACGTGGCGCCGGCGGGCCCTGAGGCCGGCTCGCCGGCCGGCCCGGCGGGCCGCATCGCCTTCGGGACCTGCACGCTGGACCTCGGCACGCGTCGCCTGTTCGATGCCCGCGGCGCCGAGGTCGAGCTCACCGCGTCGGAGCTGGACCTCGTCCTTCTGTTCGCGCGCAACCCCGGCCGGCCGCTGAACCGCGACCTGATCATGGAACGCGCGCACCACCGCAGCTGGGACGTCTTCGACCGGTCGATCGATCTTCGCGTCATGCGCCTGCGCCGCAAGGTCGAGCGCACCCCCGAGAAGCCCGAGGTGCTCAGGACGGTGCGCGGCGTGGGCTACATGTTCGTGCCGGCCGGCATCCGATGATCGCGCCGCGAACCGTGCCCGGGCGCGCGGTGCGTCGCCTGCGCCGCCGCTACGCGTGGCTGATGCTCGCGCTGGCGGCGCCGGTGCTGGCCGCGGCGGTCTACGTGCTGCGGCTGCAGTACGAGATCGTGAGGGCAGGCGCGCTGCGCCAGCTGGCGACGAGCGCCGACCGGCGCGTGACCCAGCTCGACGCGGCGCTCGGGCGCATGCGCGAGGATCTGCTGCGCGTGGGCGTGTCGGTGCAGACGGCGGGCTACCTGGCGCGCGCGGTCGACGTCGACAAGCGCTCGCTGGCGCCGGATACGGCGGGAACCCACACGCTGGATGCGCTGCCGCAGCTGCTGCGCAACGTGGCGCCGCAGGTCATCCTGGCCGGGCCCGCGTGGACCGACGGCGACCGGCGCGACTCGGCCGTGGAGCGTGCCGCGCTGTTTGCCGAGCATGTGCAGCTGATGATGCTGCGTGGCGGTCGCTTCGGCCGCGTCACCCACATCGATGTCGACACCGAGGAGGTCTGGATCTACCCGTGGATGCCTTCGGCGCAATGGTACGGCGAGCTGTCGGCCGCGAACGCACCGGAAGCGATTCGCCGCGCCGCGGGGCAGGTCGACGCCTCGGGCGAGCGTGGCGTGCCCGTCGAGGGGGAGTTGTCCTGGCGCGTGCGCACGGCCGCCGACGGGCAGCGCGTGCTGACGCTGGCGATGGTGGTGCCCGGCAGCGCCGACAGGCGACTGGTGTTCGCCGACGCACCGCTGGCCGCGCTCGAGGCGGGCCCGGGCGACGCCGGGGGTGGGCGCTTCTGGGTCGTCGACGGCGCAGGCGAGCTGGTGCTGGACCACGTCACGCACGACGTTCGCGCCGGCGCGGTCCTCGGTGTCGCCCCGCCGCCGCCCGGGCGCGTGGCCGCTGCGCTGGCCGCCCCGGTAGCGCGGGAGGTCGGCGCGCTGCTGGTGGCGGCGCGCCGCTCGTCGATCGCGCCGTGGACGGCGTTCCATGCCACCGACGCCGCCGGCGTGCGGCGCGGCGTGCTGCTCGAGCTGTGGCCCTACCTCGCTGGCGGGGCGCTCCTGCTCGTGCTGTTCCTCGCCGTCTCGACCTACATCTGGCGCCACTTCGGGCAGCCTTCGCTGCGCCTCGTGGACTACCTGAACCGGCTGTCGTCCGACGAGACCGCGGCGCTGCCGAAGGTGCCGCGGGACTGGGCGCCGTGGCTGCAGCTGACGCGCGACACCTACGCCGCCTGGCGCGACGCCGCCGCGCGCGAGCGGAAGAGCGAGGCCCTGAAGTCCGCCATCGTCGACCACGCGCTGGCCGCGGTCGTGTCGACCGACGCCCAGGGCCTGATCGTCGAGTTCAACCCGGCGGCCGAGCGCATGTTCTCGTACTCGCGGGCGGAGATGATCGGGCGCCCCGCCGGGGGCACGATCGTCGCCGCCGCGGTGCTCGATGCCTATGTCGAGGACCTGCGTCGCCTGCGTCGCGGCGAGCCCCCGCAGCTCATCGGCCGGCGCGTCGAGCTGCCCGCGCACCGGCGCGACGGCACCGGGTTTCCGGTGGACGCGGTGCTCTGGCGCACGCAGGTCGGCGACGAGACGTTCGTGACGGCGTCGCTGTACGACCTCAGCGAGCGCCGTGCGGCGCAGGAGGAGATCGCGCGCCAGCGCGAGGCGCTGCGCCAGGCCGAGAAGCTGGCGGCCATGGGCAGCCTGCTGGCCGGCGTGGCGCACGAGCTGAACAACCCGCTGGCGATCGTCATGGGGCGCGCCAGCCTGCTCGAGGACAAGTGCACCGACCCGGCACTGCGCGCCGATGCCGTGCGCATCCGCGAGGCCGCCGAACGCTGCGGCCGCATCGTGCGCAGCTTTCTCGCGATGGCGCGCAGCCGGCCGGCCGTGCGCGCGGCCGTGCAGCTCAACGACCTCGTGCGCGGTGCCGTCGACCTGCTGCAGTACAGCCTGCGCACCAGCGGCGTCGTGCTGGAGCAGCAGCTGCAGCGCGACCTGCCCTTGGTCGTCGCCGACGCCGACCCGCTCGGCCAGGTGCTGATGAACCTGATCGTCAACGCGCAGCAGGCGGTGGCGCAGGTCGAGCCACCCCGGCACGTGCGCGTCGAGACGGGCCACGATGCAGGGACGGTGTGGCTGCGCGTCGCCGACAACGGCGCCGGCATCGCGCCGGCGGACCGCGAACGCATCTTCGAGGCCTTCGTGACCACCAAGGCCGAGGGCGTGGGCACCGGGCTCGGCCTGGCGGTCTCGCGCTCGGTGGCCGTCGGGCACGGCGGCAGCCTGCGGCTGGAAGACCATTCACCGTTCGGGCGCGGCGCGAGCTTCCGGCTCGAGCTGCCGCTGCAGCCGGCGCCGGCCCAGGCGCCCGTCGCCCCGGCCGCACCCCCGCTCGTGCCGCCGGCCGCGACGGCCAGTGCCCCGCGCGTGCTGGTGGTCGACGACGAACCGGAGCTGGCGTCGATGATGCGCGCCGCGCTGGAGGCGGCGGGGCACAAGGTGGTCACCGCCGAGTCCGGCGCGGTGGCGCTCGCGCTGCTGGGCGAGGGGAGATTCGACGTCGTGGTCACCGACCTGCGCATGCCCGGCATCGACGGCGGCGCGCTGTGGCGGGTGGTTCGCGAACACGACGCCGCGCTCGCGCGACGCTTCGTGTTCGTCACCGGCGACACGCTGTCCCCGCTGCCGGTCGAGTTGCGCCGAGACGGCGGCGCCGAGGTGCTCGAGAAGCCCTTCGCCGCGTCTGACCTCGTCGAACGCGTGCGCCGCTGCGTGGCGGGTGCCGGGCCGGCATAGGCCGGCCGAGCGGCCCCGCCCGTCGTGCCCGCCGCGCGCTGGCCGCGCCGGGCGCGAACAAATGAAACAGGCCGCGGCGGCGCGGCGAAGCGAGCTTGAAACGCTGCGGACGCACGATGGCGGCACCGCGGATCGACGAGCGATCCGCACCCACCTGGAGACCCGCGATGTTCGCAATGTTGAAGGCAACCTTGAAGAACGGCGGCGTCGCCGCCGCGATGGTGATGGCCAGTTCCCACGGCATGGCCTTCGACCCGCTGCGCGACAGCTTCGAGCGGATGCGGGCCCACGAGGCCAGCCCGCCCCCCGCCGCGTGCGCCGCCGCCGTGCCGGGCGCACCGGCCGACCCGCTGGTGGCTGCGATGGTGCTGCCGCTGCGCGATGGCGTGTGGCCCGGGCGCGCACCGGCCGACGCCCCCGTGCTCGCGAGCTTCACGCGCATGCTGCGCCACGCGCCGAGCCGCCACGTGCCCCCGCTGCCAGCGACCGCCGGGACCGACCCGCTCATCGCAGCCGTGGTGTGGCCGCTGCTGCGCTCGAGGCACGTCACGGTCGCCGGCACGACGCCGACACCGACGCGTTGACCGCGACGAGGAGACCATCATGGCGCACGCGTTCGTCCTGTATCTGCACATCGCGGCGGCGATGCTGCTGGTGGGCGGCACGGTCGCCGCCCGCCTGGCCGGCAGCGGCGTGCGTGCGGCCACCGACCTGTCGGCGCTGCGCGGCGCACTCGACGCGGTGAGGCGCGCGACGCGACTGAACCCGCTGCTCGCCATCCTCGTGCTGGCCTCGGGCGCCGTGCTCGGTCGCAGCTGGTGGAGCACGCCCTGGTTCTGGGTCGCCACGGCGGCGTGGATCGGCAATCTCGCAATGGCGGTGCGCTTCGTCGGCCCGGGTCACCGCGCCTTGGGGCTGGCGGCGCAGCGCGCCGGCAGCGGCGCGGTACCTGACGGTGTCGACGCGCTGCGCCACCGCCTCGCGCCGGCGCTGGCGCTGGACGTGATGATCGGCCTCGACTTCGGCACGCTGCTGTTGATGGTGCTGAAGCCATCGGGCACCGTGCCGGCGCTGCTGTGGCCAGCGCTCGGTGTGCTGCTGTCCTGCGCGATGCGGTCCACGCGCCCGGCGGCGCGCGGCGAGCCCGCCGCGGCGGCCGCACCCGGGGCATGACGAAGCGGGCCGCGCGGCCGCTGCCGCCCCCCTCGGGGGCAGGGCGGCGCGCCGCCGGCGAGACACTGCGAGATGCCATCGTGTCGATCTTCTCCATCTGTGCGACCTTCGTGGCGCAAGGTGAGCTCGACGAGACGCTGTCGGCGATGGCGCTCGCGGAGACGGAGTTCACCGCGCAGCGCGGCGTGCTCTCGCGGACGTTCGCCCAGTGCATGGTCCAGCCCCATGTCATCTGGAGCGTGACGGAGTGGCGGTCGGAGAAGCATCACCACGATGCGGCCCAGGCCATCATGAAGACGCGCCGCGACGACCGCATCGCGTCGATCCTGTGTGGGCCTGAACCGTACTTCGAGATCTTCGGCGAAGAAGCGGCCGAGCTGCGCCTGGGCGAGTGCCCGGCAAGCGGTTGGCCCCGCCTCGTGGTCGCGCACGGCCTCATCGGCGCGAAGGCGAGGGCAGCGTACCTGAGGCTTCGCGGCGGCCGGGTGACGCGGGTCATGCACCGCATCGCTGGGCTGCGCGTCTACCACAACCGGTACAACGCGGACGAGTTCGTCGCCCTGCTGGCGTGCCGCGGCGGCGACGCATTCGAAGCGGGGCCCGACACCGAGGGCCTTCGCCTGGAGGAGTACCTGTTCACCGGCCTTCGCAGGCCGCTGGGCATGTCGCATCTGGCGAGCTACAACCAGTTCGTCTGCACACCCTTGCCGCTCGCGCCGGCCGGCAGCGCGCGCCGGCCTGCTTGAACGCCGCCGCCGCCCCGCCGCCGGTCCACGCCCTTGATTTCGCTGCGCCGACCCCCCGGCGTCCTTGGCGGGAACCGTGGTCTGTCTTCGACGAGGTGCACCACGGTGCCTGATCGGGCCGGCGGGGTGCCCTGCGCAGCGAAATCAAGGGGGCATTCGGGGGACCTGCGGAGCTTGCGGAGCAGGGCCGCCGAAAGAGGACATTCGCGGCGCAGGGCACCCCGCCGGCCCGATCCGCCACCACGCTCTGCCGTCTCATCTCATCGTCGACACGCTGGCGCGCGCTTGAACCAGGACAAGGAAGGCCGCCCGCCCGGCGGTCAGCATCCGCACCCTGACCAACGACGACCAGGCGATGTCCGCCACCGGCTCCACCACCCTCACCGCCGTGCGCAAGCCCGACCTCGTCTGCCCCGCCGGCTCGCTGCGCGCGCTGCAGCTGGCGGTGGACGCCGGTGCCGACGCCGTCTACCTCGGGCTGAAGGACGCCACCAACGCGCGCAACTTCGCCGGCCTGAACTTCGACGACGAGCAGGTCGCCGAGGGCGTGCGCTACGCGCACCGGCGCGGTGCCCGGGTGCTGATGGCGCTGAACACCTTCGCCGACGCGCGCGACGACACGCCCTGGCGCCGCGCCGTCGAGCGCGCCGCGGCGCTGAGCGCCGACGCGCTGATCGTCGCCGACACCGCGGTGATGGCCTACGTGCGCGACCACCTGCCGCAGCTGCGGCTGCACCTGTCGGTGCAGGCCTCGGCCACCACCTACGAGGCGATCGAGTTCTACCGCGAGCGCTACGGCATCCGTCGCGCCGTGTTGCCGCGCGTGCTCACGCTCTCGCAGGTGCAGCACGTCATCAAGAACACCGCGGCCGAGATCGAGGTCTTCGGCTTCGGCAGCCTGTGCGTGATGGTCGAGGGGCGCTGCGCGCTGTCGTCCTACGTCACCGGGCAGTCGCCCAACACCGCCGGCGTGTGCTCGCCGCCCGCGGCCGTGCGCTGGAACGAGACGCCGGCCGGCGTGGAAGCGCGCCTGAACGGCGTGCTGATCGACCGCTACGCGCCCGACGAGCCGCGCGGCTACCCCACGCTGTGCAAGGGCCGCTTCGAGGTCGACGGAGCACGCGACTACGCGATCGAGGAGCCCACGAGCCTGAACACGCTGGCGATCCTGCCGCAGCTCGTCGACGCCGGCGTCGCGGCGATCAAGATCGAGGGCCGCCAGCGCAGCCCTGGCTACGTGGCCGCCGTCACGCGCGTGTGGCGCGAGGCCATCGACCAGGCCGCCTCGGGCGCGCGCTTTTCCGTGCAGCCCGGCTGGACCGCCGAGCTCGGCCGCTGGGCCGAGGGCCGGCAGCAAACGCTCGGCGCCTACGACCGGCCCTGGCGATGAATGCCCGCCTGTCGACGGCGCCTGCCCCCCGACTTCCCGCGATGAGTCCGACGATCGACCCGCGCATCGAGCTGACCGTCGGCCCGGTGCTGTACTGGTGGCCGCGCCCCGCGCTCACCGCCTTCTACGCCGATGTGGCCGAGAGCCCCGCGCGCACCGTGGTGCTGGGCGAGGTGGTGTGCTCGCGCCGCAACGAGATGCGGCACGCGGACTGGATCGCGCTTGCGCGCGACCTCGCCGCGGCGGGCAAGGACGTGGTGCTGGCGACGCAGGCGCTGCTGGCCGGCGAAGCCGAGCTGCGCACGATGCGCCGCATCGCCGCGCAGGACGAGTTCGCGGTCGAGGCCGGCGACGCCTCGGCGCTGCGCGTGCTCGCCACCGAGCGCGTGGTGCGGCCCGGGCGGCTGCCGTTCGTGCTCGGCCCGCATGTCAACGTCTACAGCCGCGCCGCGCTGGCCGAGCACGCGGCGCTGGGTGCCGGCACCTGGGTGGCGCCGGTGGAGCTGCCGCTGGACGCGGTGGCCGCGGCCAACCCGCCCAGCGACCCCGTGCGCGGGCCTGCCGGCCCGGTGGCCACCGAGGTGTTCGGCTTCGGCCGCCTGCCGCTGGCGTTCTCGGCGCGCTGCTTCACCGCGCGCCACCACCGGCTGCCCAAGGACGGCTGCGAGTTCCGCTGCCGCGACGACGCCGACGGGCTGCTGCTTGCCACCACCGAGGGCCAGCCCTTCCTCGTGCTGAACGGCATCCAGACGCAGTCGGCCGGCGTGCACGCGCTGCTCGCCGAGGCCGGCGCGCTGCGCGCTGCCGGCGTCGCACGCGTGCGCCTGTCGCCCTGCGCCAGTGGGTTCGTCGACGTGCTGCGCTGCTTCGACGGCGTCTACAACCACGGCCGGCCGGCCGAGGACGCGGCGGCCGAGTTGCACGGCCTCGGGCTGCCCGGTGCGCTGGTCAACGGGTTCGCGCACCGCCGGCCCGGCATGGCCGGGCTCGCGCTGGATATCGCCGGCGCGACGTAGGAAGGAGCGCGCGTCATGCACGGCCCGGTCGGCCGCTCTCACACCCCGCCACCGGAGCGTCCAGCCGGGTGGCCGCTGCCGGGCCTGGCGGCCCCGGCGCAAGCCGCCCTTGGCGGGGCGGCCACGCGGCTGCGCGGCATCGTGCGGCGCCTGCCGCCGCAGCCGCCTTCGCTGGTGGCGGCGCTGCTGCTCGACCGCGTGCTGCTGCCGCGGCTGGCCGGGTCGCAGCGGCGCTCGCTCGCCGGCCGCGTCGTCGAGCTCGAGGTCGTCGAAGCGGGCCTGCGCGTGCGCCTCGTGCTCGGTGAGCGCGGCTTCGCCGCGGCGGGGCCCGGGCGGCCGCCGGTGCTCGTGGTGCGCGCCACCGCGCGGGCGCTGTGGCGCCTGGTGCGCGGCGAGGACGACGCCGACCGCCTCTTCTTCGACCGCGAGCTGGTGATGGAAGGCGACACCGAGTTCGGGCTCGAGCTGAAGAACGCGCTCGACGCCATCGGCCCCTTGTGGCGCTGACGGCGCGTGGCGCCGTGCCGGGGCCCGGCCCTCGGGTAACGGGGCGCGCGTCGTGGCGCGCCCGGCTCGAGGGCCCGTGCGTGCAGCCGGATGAGCGGCCTCAGCCCGCAGGCCGGAGGGTCAAGCCCGGAAACGCCCGCTGCAGCTCGTCCAGCAAGGCCGGACCGGGCCACGTGGCCGCGGCCGGGTGTGTCGGTCGCTCGGCGGGCTCGCGGCAGGCCTGCAGCGCCCAATGCCGCACGCCGAGCGCGCGCAGCTGCGCGGGCATTCGCCGCAGCGCGCCGGCGGCCAGCAGCTCGGCATGCACGGTGGTGCGGCACTCGTGGGCCACGCCGCTGGCGACCACGGCGCGCACGCTGTCGCGCACCGCGCCCGCCGCGCCGCGAACGCCGCTCATGCGGTCGTGCAGCGCGTCGTCGTCCAGCGGCGCCTTGACGTCCAGCCCGACCCAGTCCACCAGCGGCAGCACGGCCTGCAGCCGGCGGGGCGACATGCCCGCGCTGTGCAGCCCGACGCGGTAGCCAAGCGCGCGCGCCTCGCGCATCGCGTCCGGCAGCGCCGGGTCCTGCGTCGGCTCGCCGCCGCTGAAGACCACCGCGTCGAGCACACGCGCCCGGCGCTGCAGCCAGGCGCGCAGCTCGGGCCACGGCGGGCCGGCGCCACCCGCGGCGCCGGAGCGCGGCTGCAGGTGCGGGTTGTGGCAGAAGGGGCAGCGCCAGGGGCAGCCCTGCACGAACACGACGGCGGCCAGCGCGCCGGGGTAGTCGATGCTCGTGAACGGCTGCAGGCCGCCGACGCGCAAGGCCGCGGCCACCCGGCCCGGGTTCACACCGCGGCGTGGGCGAGGCCGGCGCGCGCTTCCTCGAAGTGACGGCGTTCGCAGAACTCGCCCTTCTTGCCGGTGTTGAACGAGGCCACCGGCCGGTGATACCCCATGACGCGGGTCCAGACCTCGCAGCGCTGGCGCTCGGCATCGGTGAGCGTGACGACCGTCGGGGTTGGCAGGGTGGTGACGGGGGTCATCGCAGGAGCTCCTCGGTGTGTGTGTGTATGTGGGTCGGTCGGGGAAGTTCAGGCCGCGGCGAGCTCGCGCCGCTTGCGCGCCAGGCGCTCGTCGTCGCACCTGGGGCAGTAGTCGTGGCGGCCCGCCAGGTAGCCGTGCGTCGGGCAGATGGAGAAGGTCGGCGTCACGGTGATGTAGGGCAGGCGGTAGTTGGCGAGCGCGCGGCGCACCAGCTCGCGGCAGGCGGCGGCGCTGGACAGCGGCTCGCTCATGTACAGGTGCAGCACGGTGCCGCCGGTGTACTTGCGCTGCAGCGGCTCCTGGCGTTCGAGCGCCTCGAACGGATCGTCGGTGAAGCCCACCGGCAGCTGCGAGCTGTTGGTGTAGTAGGGCTGCTCGGGCGTGCCGGCCTGCAGGATGCCTGGAAAGCGCTTGCGGTCTTCCTTCGCGAAGCGGTAGGTGGTGCCTTCGGCCGGCGTGGCCTCGAGGTTGTACAGGTGCCCCGTCTGCTCCTGGAAACGCACCATGCACTCGCGCACGTGGTCGAGCAGCCGCTCGGCGAAGGCCTGGCCCCAGGGGGTGGTGATGTCCTCGCGGTCGTGCGTGAAGTTGCGGACCGTCTCGTTCAGGCCGTTCACGCCCAGCGTCGAGAAGTGGTTGCGCAGCGTGCCGAGGTAGCGCCGGGTGTAGGGGAAGAGGCCCTGGTCGATGAGGCGCTGCACGACCTTGCGCTTGATCTCGAGGCTCGTCCGGCCGAGCGTGAGCAGCTCGTCCAGGCGCGCGAAGAGCGCCGCCTCGTCGCCCGCGTGCAGGTGGCCCAGGCGCGCGCAGTTGACGGTGACCACGCCGACCGAGCCGGTCTGCTCGGCCGAGCCGAACAGCCCGTTGCCGCGCTTGAGCAGCTCGCGCAGGTCCAGCTGCAGCCGGCAGCACATGCTGCGCACCATGTGCGGCTCCAGATCCGAGTTGACGAAGTTCTGGAAGTACGGCAGCCCGTAGCGCGCCGTCATCTCGAACAGCGCCTGGGCGTTCGGCGTGTGCCAGTCGAAGTCCTTGGTGATGTTGTAGGTGGGGATCGGGAAGGTGAACACGCGCCCCTTTGCGTCGCCGCCGGTCATCACCTCGTTGTAGGCGCGGTTGATCAGGTCCATCTCGGCCTGCAGGTCACCGTAGGCGAAGGGCATCTCCTCGCCGGCGATCACCGGCACCTGCTCGCGCAGGTCCTCGGGACAGGTCCAGTCGAAGGTGAGGTTGGTGAACGGCGTCTGCGTGCCCCAGCGGCTGGGCACGTTGAGGTTGTAGATCAGCTCCTGGATGCACTGGCGCACCTGCTCGTACGAGAGCTGGTCCTTGCGCACGTACGGCGCGAGGTAGGTGTCGAACGAGCTGAAGGCCTGCGCACCCGCCCACTCGTTCTGCAGCGTGCCGAGGAAGTTCACGATCTGGCCGACCACGCTCGAGAGGTGCCTGGGCGGCCCCGCCTCCACCTTGCCGGGCACGCCGTTCAGCCCTTCGGCGAGCAGCGTGCGCAGCGACCAGCCGGCGCAGTAGCCACTCAGCATGTCGAGGTCGTGGATGTGGATGTCGGCATCGCGGTGCGCCCGGCCGACCTCGGGCGGGTAGACATGGTCGAGCCAGTAGTTGGCGACCACCTTGCCCGACACGTTCAGGATCAGCCCGCCCAGGCTCCAGCCCTGGTTGGCGTTGGCGCTGATGCGCCAGTCGCGCTGCTCGAGGTACTCGTCCATCGCCGCCTGCACGTCCACCAGCGTCCTGCGCGTGTCGCGCAGGCGGCGGTGCTGCTCGCGGTAGACGGTGTAGGCGCGCAACGTGCGGCGGTGGCCGGCGTCGAACAGCGTCGCCTCGACGGCATCCTGGATCTGTTCGATGGGCGGCGTGGGCGCGCCGCTGGCGCGCAGCCGCGGCAGCACGCCCTGCAGCGCCAGCCGCTCGGCCTCGGCGCGCTCGAACGCGCCGGTGGCAGTGCCGGCGCGGGCCAGCGCGTCGACGATCTTCGCCGGGTCGAACGCGGCGACGCGACCGTCGCGCTTCAGGACATGGCCGGGCAGAGGGGGCAGCGGCTCCGACATGCACTCTCCGGGACACTAGATGTAGCGTGGGGCGCCAGCCTATACGCTACCGGTAGTGCCCGCAACGCCGTGTGCAGTGCGACCTCTCGTTTTCTTGACCGGGTTCAAGAACCGGCGGCGGCGGGCGGGCCGCGGGTTCTTCTTCAGATCGGCGCGTGGCGCTTCGTCAAGGCTCGATCCACCAGGCCCGAGGCCCGGCAAGCTGCGGCGGGCCACGGTGTCGAGCCTTGCGGGAGGCCATGTGCGGTGCACACGTCGATGCGCGAGAGGCCGCCGGCCGCCTGGCGCAGAATTGCAGCGGTCGAACCGCCATCTGGCGGCGTGGTCCATCTGCGATGCAACTCCTGCGCGGCGCCTTGACCGGCTTCATCCTCGGGCTGAACACGCTCGTGGTGGCGTTGAGCCTGGTGCCGCCGGCCCTGCTCAAGCTGCTCGTGCCGGTGCCGGCCGTGCGGCGCCTGGCCGACCGCGCGCTGGCGGCGCTGGCGTCGGGCTGGGTGGCCGTCAACAACGGCTGGATCGCCGCCGTGCGCCCCGGCGCCCGCTGGGACGTGCAGGGCCTGGAGGGCCTGGACCCGCGCGGCTGGTACCTCGTGGCCAGCAACCACCAGACCTGGGTCGACATCCTCGTGCTGCAGCGCGTGTTCCACGGCCGCATCCCGTTCCTGAAGTTCTTCCTCAAGCGCGAGCTGATCTGGGTGCCGGTGATCGGCCTGGCCTGGTGGGCGCTGGATTTCCCGTTCATGAGCCGCGGCAGGAGCAAGGGCGCGCTGCGCAAGGACCTCGAGACCACGCGCCGCGCCTGCGAGAAGTTCAAGCAGATCCCCACCTCGGTGATGAACTTCGTCGAGGGCACGCGCGCCACGCCGGCCAAGCGCGCGCAGGAGAAGAGCCCCTACCGGCACCTGCTGCGGCCGAAGATCGGTGGCCTGTCGGTGGCGCTGGCGACGATGGGCGAGCAGTTCCAGGCCCTGCTCGACGTGACCATCGTCTACCCGCTCGGGACGCCGACCTTCTGGGACCTGCTGTGCGGCCGGCTCGAGGCCGTGATCGTGCGCGTGCAGCAGCGCGCCATCCCGGCGGAGCTGTGTGGCGTCGAGCACGCCGCCGAGCGCGCGCACGTCGTCAGGCTCGGCCGCTGGGTCGAGCAGCAGTGGAAGGAGAAGGACCGCCTCGTCGGCGAGCTGCTGGGCGAGCCCGGTGCCGCGGCTGCGGCCGCCGGCCCGGGCGGGCCGGCCGTCGAGCCCGGTGGCGAAGCCGTCCGCGAGACGCGCGCCGCCTGATCTGAGCATCCCAGGCCCGTGACTGCGCCCGGCGTTCGCGAAGAAGCTGTGGGCGTCCCCCCCCAATCACGGCGCGCCGGGCCGATGCCGTGGGGCCACTCAGGGCATGGCACCCGAACACACGACGACGGTCCGAGCGAATGTCACCGTCGCCGCCGCGCCTCGGGTGCCATGCCCTGAGCGGCCCCACGGCATCGGCCCTCGACGTACGTGGGTGGTATCCGTGCGGGCGGCGATCGCGGCGCCCGTGCCACCGTTCGAATGTTGGCGCGCGAAGACCACGAGCGCCTCGAGCGAGTCCGAGGTCGCGGGGGGCCGCTCAGGGCTTGGCACCCGAGGCGCGGCCACCGACCCTGGAGCGCAGGCGGCGGTGCGCCGTGTGTTCGGGTGCCGAGCCCCTGAGCGGCCCCCCGCGGCCTCGGACTCGCGCGCCGCAACGCCGCATGAAGCAAGGTTCAGCTTCTCGAGAGCGGGCGCGCCTACGCGTCGAAGCGCGCGAACACCAGCGAAGCGTTGGTGCCGCCGAAGCCGAAGCTGTTGGACATCACCGTCGCCAGCGGCGCGTCGAGCCGCTCGCGCAGCACCGGCAGGCCGGCGGCTGCGGGGTCGAGCGCCTCGATGTTGGCCGAGGCCGCGGCGAAGCCGTGCTGCATCATCAGCAGCGAGTAGATGGCCTCCTGCGCGCCGGCAGCCCCCAGCGAGTGGCCCGACAGCGACTTGGTCGAGCTGATGGCCGGCACCGACGACCCGAACACCTCGCGCACGGCGCCGAGCTCGGCCACGTCGCCCACCGGCGTGGAGGTGCCGTGCGCGTTGATGTAGTCCACCGGCGCCTTCACGGTGGCCAACGCCTGGCGCATGCAGCGCACCGCGCCTTCGCCCGACGGCGCGACCATGTCGTGGCCGTCGGAGGTGGCCCCGTACCCCACCAGCTCGGCGAGGATGGGCGCGCCGCGCGCGCGCGCATGCTCGAGCGCCTCCAGCACCAGCATGCCGCCGCCGCCGGCGATGACGAAACCGTCGCGCGCAGCGTCGAAGGCGCGCGAGGCCTGCTCGGGGCGGTCGTTGAAGCCGCTGGACATCGCCCCCATCGCGTCGAACAGCAGCGACAGCTCCCAGCCCTCTTCCTCGCCGCCGCCGGCGAACACCACGTCCTGCTGGCCCCAGGCGATCAGCTGCGCGGCGTGGCCGATGCAGTGCGCACTGGTCGCGCAGGCCGAGCTGATGGAGTAGTTGACGCCCTTGATGGCGAAGCTCGTTGACAGGCAGGCCGAGACCGTGCTGCCCATCGTGCGCGTGACCATGAACGGTCCGACGCGCTTGATGCCCTTGGCGCGCAGCGTGTCGGCGGCCCACACCTGGTTGAAGCTGGAGGCGCCGCCGCTGCCGGCCACCAGCCCGGTGCGCGGGTGCGACATCTCGGCCGGCGTCAGCCCCGACTGCTGCACCGCCTGCTGCATCGACAGGTACGCGTAGGCGGCCGCGTCGCCCATGAAGCGCAACGTGCGGCGGTCGATCGCCGACTCGAGCTCCAGCGCCGGCCGGCCGCTGACCTGGCAGCGCAGGCCGCGCTCGGCGTACACGGGGTTGAAGCGGATGCCCGAGCGGCCTTCGCGCAGGCTGGCGGTCACCTCCTGCACGTTGTTGCCCAGGCTCGAGACGATGCCCTGGCCGGTGACGACCACACGCCGCATCAGAAGTCCTCGGTGGAGGTGAACAGGCCCACCTTCAGGTCGGTGGCGGTGTAGATCTCGCGGCCGTCGGCCAGCACGCGGCCGTCGGCGATGCCCATCACGAGCTTGCGCTCGATGACGCGCTTGAGGTCGAGCTGGTAGCCGACCTTGCCCGTGCGCGGCAGCACCTGGCCGGAGAACCTGATCTCGCCGGCGCCCAGCGCCCGCCCTCGCCCCGGGTTGCCGCGCCAGCCGAGCCAGAAGCCCACCAGCTGCCACAGCGCATCGAGCCCCAGGCAGCCGGGCATCACCGGGTCGGTCTCGAAGTGGCAGCCGAAGAACCACAGGTCGGGCCGGATGTCGAGCTCGGCCTCGATGCGCCCCTTGCCGTGCGCGCCGCCGGTGTCGTCGACGTGCACGATGCGGTCGAACATCAGCATGTTCGGCAGCGGCAGGCGCGCGTTGCCCGGCCCGAAGAGCTCGCCGTGGCCGCAGGCCAGCAGGTCCTCCCGGCTGTAGGAGTGGCGGCCGAGCTCGCGTTGGCTGGCGCGCGACGACGATTGCGTCATCCGGTGGTCCGGGGGTGGGGTCGCTGAGGTGGCGGGTGCCGGGCCGCGCAGGCCGGCCTGGCCATTTTGCCTGCGCCGCGGCCGGCGCACGCGGGCAGTTCGCTTGGCGGCGCCGTCGAGTCGACAATCGTGCGAGCGGGGGCGCGCCGGCCGATGTGGCCGACCCCCTTCCGCGGCGCCGCACGCAAGACACACCACGACCCGATGCCGCATCCGTGCTCTTGCCGGCCTGAAGCATGGGTTTGCTTCGTTGGCACCATCGGGCCGGGCGCCTTCAGGCGAGGCCGCGGCGGCGCTGCATCGCGTGGCCGATGCGCTCGAGCTCGCCGGCGCCGAGCAGCCGGTCGGCCATCGGCAGCAGTTCGCCCTCCTCGCGCTCGATATGGCGCGCGTACAGCGCGGCGAACGCCTGCACGTCGGCGGCCTCCAGCGTGGCGGGCTGCGCGGCGGCGACGGCCTGCAGCGTGCGCCGCAGCGCGGCCCAGCGGTGGTCGAGCTCGCGGTGGTCGGCCCGCAGCGAGGTGATGATCTCGCGCAGGCACACGGCGTCCGAGCCGGCCATCGACTCGAGCAGCGCCGGGAACAGGTCCTGTTCCTCGTCGGCGTGGTGGTTGGGCGCCGCCTGGTCGAAGTAGCGCAGCACGGCCTCGGCGGCCTCGCGCGCCGCGGCGTCGCTGCCGTGCGCGGCCAGGTGCGGCACGAGCCGCTCGAGCGTGGCGCACTGCCGCTCGACGCGGCGGTGGCACTCCCCCAGCATCGCCAGCGGCGTGTCGAAGCCGACGGCGGCGGTGCCGGGCGCGGCGATGGACATCGTCGAGGCCATGGCGTCATCCACGCGTGGGCGCGGGCACCGCTGCGGCGATGCGCGGCGTACGCGGCCGCCGTGCGGGTGGCAGGCGCACGGGCACCGGCGTGACGCGCTGAGACGGGCCGCCGGGGGGCCGGCCGCCGCGCGCCGGGGCCGGCGCGACGAGGTCGGCCAGCGTCGCGCCGTCGAGCGCGGCGAAGAACGCCGCCAGCGCGGTGCCGAACAGGTGCTTCAGCCGGCAGCCGGGCGCGAGCGTGCACTCGTTGCCGGCGGCGTCGAAGCACTCGACGAGGCGGAAGTCGGTCTCGCAGTCGCGCACGACGTCGCCGATGCGCAGGCGCGCCGGGTCGGCGAGCAGCCGCAGCCCGCCGCCGCGCCCGCGTGTCGTCTCGATCAGGCCGCGCCGCGCCAGGTCGTTGACGATCTTCATCAGGTGGTTCTTCGACACCGCGTGGCGCTGGGCGAGCTCGGCCACGGTCACGCGCGTGCCGGCATGCGCGGCGCAGTACATCAGCACGCGCAGCGTGTAGTCGGTGTACTCGGCAAGACGCATCGACCTCTTCCCCAAAAGATGCACACACTGTACCGCTTTTGCGGTGACCGGTCCAGGCCACGATGCCGGCCGTGCCCGGACCGCGGCCGACAGACCGCGCCAAGCCCGGTCAGCCGGCCGCCGGCCGGCGCTTGCGTGTGCTGCGCACCGCGCGCAGCATGACGCCGATGAAGCCGAGCAGGGCCAGCGCCGACAGCATCGCGCTCCAGCGCCGCAGGTCGAACTCACCGGCGGCGCCGCCGGCGACGCGCAGCACCACCGAGGCGTGCAGCAGCACGAGCGGGGCATAGAAGAGCGCGTCGTACGGCACCGCCACGCGCAGCACGGCCGGGAAGATGATCGGCGCGTGGCCGAAGACCATCGAGAAGACGAAACCGAGCAGCAGCGCGTGCAGCGCGACGTCGTAGGCCACGCCGCCGGGCGCCAGGCCGGCGGCCGCGATCACTGCGCCGCCGAGTGCCAGCCATGCATAACCCGCCAGCAGGCAGGCGGCGATGTAGCGCGTGAGGCCACGCTGGCGCACCGTGCGCCGTGCGATGTCGT
The DNA here is from genome assembly GCA_026125665.1 of Rubrivivax sp. Lineage (GTDB taxonomy): Bacteria > Pseudomonadota > Gammaproteobacteria > Burkholderiales > Burkholderiaceae_C > Rubrivivax. Next base: position 5,789 of record JAHCKS010000034.1, on the reverse strand, counting down.
GGCGCAGCAGCCACGCCGCCAGCGCCACGAGCGCGATGCCGAAGACGCGCACCCCCCAGGCGCCCCAGGAGGCCGGCAGCACGAGGCCCGCGCCGGCCAGCGCGGCGACGCCGGCGAAGAGCCGCCTGGCGCCCGGCGAGGGCGGCATGAAGCGCGACAGCTCGAGCCGCTCGCCGGCGATCGTGAAGACGAGGAACGCCAGCCACCACGGCACCGCCTCGTGCACCGGCGAGCCGAGTGCCCAGTGCAGCGTGCCCAGCGTCCAGCAGGCGGCGGCCAGCGCGATGACGAGCGTGAAGCCCTCGCGCTGGCGGTACAGCACCACGAGCGAGGCGACGAGCAGCAAGGCGCTGCCGGCCAGGTAGAGCCACGACGTCGCCGCGGCGGCGCCGTGCATTGCTGCGGCCGTGCCGAGGCCCGCCGCCAGCGGTGCCGCGTAGGCCCAAGCGCGCCCCACCGCGACGGCGCGCTCGAGCGAGATGACGACGCCGAAGAAGCCGCACACCATCAGCGGCCCGTGCAGCGCCGCCGCCGCCGCGGCGGCTTCGGGCACGCGCCAGCCGAGCCGTGCCAGCCCCGCGCCGACGCCCGCCGCCAGCGCGACGAAACCGAGGACGAGCAGCGGCAGCCGCTCCCAGGCGACGCGGCGCCGCGCCGCATCGGCGGGCGGGGCCGCAGCGCTCAACGGGGTGCCCAGCCGAAGTGTTCGCGCGCCAGGCCGCTCATCCGCTCGGGCGTCCACGGCGGGTCCCACACGATGTCCACCTGCACCGGCGTGCCGGCCGGCAGCGCCGCGGCGAGCGCGTCGTGCACCTGGTCGACGATCAGGTCGGCCATCGGGCAGGCCGCGCTCGTCATCGTCATCGCCACCCTGACGCCCGGCCTCGCGGCCGCGCCCGATTCGATGCCGTAGACGAGCCCCAGATCGACGATGTTCATCCCCGCCTCGGGGTCCATCACCTGGCGCAGGGTGTCCAGCAGCTGCGCCTCGCCCGGCAGCCCGCAGGGATCGATGGCGCCGTCGGGTGCGGGTTCGCCGGCCGTCATGGCTTTGCATTGTCCAGCCGTCGCACGAAGGCCAGGCGCTGGGCGGGTGCAAAACCCGAGCGGCGGAAGAACTCCGCCAGCGCCGCGGCGTCGTACGGCACGAGGGTCTCGACGCGCTCGACGCGCAGCGCGCCGAGGTTGGCGAAGAGCTGCGACAGCAGGGCCTGGCCGATGCCGCGATGCGCGAAGTCGGGGTCGACGCCGAGCGTGTCGATCACCGCCACCGGCTCGGTGCGGCCGTAGTCGCCGAGGTCGGCGCGGGCCATCAGGTAGCCGGCCGGCGTGCCTTCGCAGAACGCGGCCAGCGACACGCGCACGCCCGACTCGGCCAGCGCCTCGGCCAGGCGTGCGGCGATGTACTCGCGCCGGTCGGCGCCGGTGATGCGGCGGTCGATGCGCACGACGGCGTCGAGATCGGCGGCGGACATCGAGCGCACGTCGGCCCCGTCGCGCGCCGCGCGCTCGTAGTCGTTGGTGGCGAGCGCCTCGCGGCGGCCGTAGTCGATCTCGCGTGCCGCCGCGCCGCCGGGGGCGTCCTCGTCCCCAGGCACCGCGCCGGCCGGCTCGTCGCGGCCGGGGTGCCAGCGGCCACCCTCGACGCTGCACTCGACGATGCGCTCGCTTGCCAGCCGGAAGCCCATCGCGTCGAACCAGCCGAGCACCGCGTGATGGCGCCAGTCGGCCGCGCTGCGCAGCTCGGTGCAGCCGTGCCGCTGCGCCCACTGCGACACCGCCTCGTGCAGGCGGCGGCCGATGCCGGCGCCGCGGTGTTCGGCACGCACGCCCAGCAGCTCCAGCCGCAGTGCGGGCCGGCGCCGGCCGAACTCGCCGGCGAGCACGCGCGCGAGCATGAAGCCGAGCAGGCCGCCGGCGCCGCCGCCCGGCGCCGCGGCCGCGTCCACCGCCGCGAACTGCACGTGCAGGCCGCTCTCGCGTTGCGCCGCGCGCAGGCGCCGTTCGATGTAGTCGCGCCGCGCCTGGCCGTGGCTCGCGGCGTCGAGGGCCACCACGGCGTCGAGGTCGGTGGCGGCGAGCGGGCGGATCGCCACCGCAGGCGTCATCGCGGCGGGGCGGTGCACGGGCATGGCCATCTCGGGTCTCCTCGGGGTGCCGGCGCGCCGTGCGTCAGCCCTCAGCGTAGGCGAAGGCGAGGCGACGGTCGGTGTCGTCGTCGAGCAGGTCCTCCAGCAGCGGCAGCAGCGCCATCGTCTCCTTCTGGATGTGCGCGACCTGCCGCTCGACGAGCTCGAGCGCGAGCCGGTGGAACGGCTCGGCCTCGCCGCCGCCCGGTACCGCCGCCGCGGCCGTCGCGCGCGCCGCCGGCAGCAGCTCGGCGACGACGGCGCGGATGCTCTCGTGCTCCTCGGTCAGCAACGCCGCCATGGCGCCGTCGCCGGCCTCGGCCAGGCGCGGGAAGAGCTCGTGCTCCTCGAAGTCGAAGTGGCGCGCCACCTCGCGCTCGAGCTGCGGCAGCAGCGAGCGGGCCAGCGCCGGCCACGCCGCGAGGTCGCGCCGCACGAGCGCGGTCTCGAGGCGGCCGAGCAGCTCGAGCAGCGCACGGTGCTCGTCGTCGAGGGCGCGCGGAACGTGGCGGGTGGCATCCATCATGGCGCCCGAGGTTAGGGTGCGGCGCGCCGCCTGCCCTTGTCGCAGTTCAACCGCCGCTGCGCTGCTCGTGCACCAGGCGGCGGCACAGCACGGCGAAGAAGGCGGCGAAGGCGAGCGCGCCGGCCAGGCCCGCGGCCGCGGCCGCCCACAGCACCGGCGCCGAGCGCAGCGCCGTGCCCAGCAACAGCAGCGCCAGCGCCGCGAGGTGGGCGCGCCGGTGCAGCGCGAGCGCCGGCTCGAGCGTCAGCATCGAAGGCGTCGGCCCGCGGCGCTGGCCGCGTGCGGCGTGCATCGCCGCCAGGAACGGCAGGATGCGGTGCAGCACGCCGATGAGGAACGTGAGCAGCCACCCCGCCACGGCGGCGACGACGAAGAGCCGGCCCGCGGTGCGGCCGGCTTCGCTGCCGCCGCCCGCCGGGCTGCCGGCGCCCTCGGGGCCGGCGAGCGCCGCCGCGTCGAGCGCGTCGAGCGCGACGACGACGGCGCCGAGCGCGAGCGTGCAAGCCGCCGCTGCCCAGGCCACCTGCAGCAGCGTGCCGGTGCCGCCCAGGTCCTTGCGCAGGCCCTCGCGCAGCGTGCGCCGCATCGTGCGCAGGTGCAGCGCCAGCGCGAGCACGCCGCAGGTCAGCGCCGCGGCGCGCAGGCCGAGCGCCGGTGTGCCCGGCAGGAACGCCGCGATCGCTGCCAGCGCCACGGCCAGCGCGCCCGCGGCGCCGCCGGCCAGCTGCACGCGCTCGGCGGGCACCGGGCCGATCGCGAACATCGGCAGCAGGATGGTCGACAGGCCGAGCACCAGCAGGCCCATGACGCCGAACACGCCGGCGGCCAGGTGCAGCGCCCGGCCGCTCGTGCGGCCCCAGGGCGGCACGCCGAGCCACAGCGCCACGAGCGCACCGGCGCTCACCAGCAGCAGCACGAGGGCGCCGAGCGCGCCCCAGCCGTGCAGCACGACCCCGGGCATGCCGTGTGCGCCGCGCAGGTTCAGTGCGAGCAGCACGCCCCAACCGGCGAGCGCCACGCCCGCCACCCCGGCGCCGGCGGCCAGCCAGAGCGGCCGTGCCAGCCCCATGCCGAGCGTGATGCCCAGGGTGCCGGGCACGAGCAGCAGGCCCGGCCAGCCGGCCAGCCCGGCGCGCACGAGGGGCTGGCGCGTTGCCACCGGCAGCATCTGCAGGCTCGCGCCCATCGCGCTGCAGGCGAGCACGCCGAGCGTGACGGCGTGCAGCGCGGCCAGTGGCCAGCCGAGGCCGCCCGGCCCGTCGGCCCAGGCCGGGGCGCCAAAGGCCAGCGCCACCCAGGCCCAGGCCTGGAACAGCACGGCGGCGCCGAAGTAGCCGAACGGCACCGCCGCCGGCAGCAGGCGCCCGCCCGAGCCGGCGAGGAACGTGCCGCCCAGGCGCCGCGGCGGGGCCCGGGCCGGAGCCGGCGGGGGCACTGGGGAACCCTCGCGCTGCACACTCGGGTATGAGGGGCTCACGCCGTCCTCGCGGCTTCGTCAGCCGGCCGCAGGCGCCAGGCGCAACCGCACCTCGCCGGGTTCACCGGTGACGCGGTCGGCCCACCAGCCGAGCTGCACGAGCTCGGGGTACAGCAGCACGGGGTCGCGGTCGAGGTGCACGATGACGGCGCCGCCGGGTGCCGGCGGCGCTTCGGCGATCTCCATCACCAGCCGCAGGACCTGCGTCAGCGGCTGCGGCGGTGGCAGGCCGCGCACGTCGATGTGCACGCCGTCGCCTTCGCGCCAGACCTTGGCCGGACCGCCTTGCGTGTTCATGGCACGGCCAGTTCGCGGCGCAGCAGCTTGCCGGTGCCGGTGCGCGGCAGCGCCGGCAGCGGCTGGCAGCGTTGCGGCCGCTGGTGCGGCGGCAGCGCGGCGATGCGCTCGGCCAGGTGCCCCGCGGCGCGCGCCGGGTCGTCGGCGACGTAGAAGAAGGCCACTGCCTCCAGCCCGTCGGCGTCGGCCACGCGCACGGCGGCGGCTTCGCGCAACTCGCCCACCTCGGACAGCAGCCGCTGCTCCAGCGCCACCAGGTCCACCCAGCGCCCGCGCAGCTTGACGAGCGAATCGTCGCGGCCGGCGAAGCGCCACTGCCCCGCGCCGGCCGCCACGAACAGGTCCGCCGGGCTGAACGTGCCGTCGGCGAGGAAGGCCTCGGCCACGGCGGCCGGGCGGTCGTGGTAGCCGAGGGCCCGTGTCGGGGCGTCGAAGACGAGGCGCGTGGGCTCGCCGGCCGCCGCCGCCGCCGCGTCGAGCGCACGCACGCCGATGCCCGGCGACGGCGCCAGCGCGACCGTGGCGCCCGGCGTTTCGTCGCCGGCCGCCGGGCCGGCCTCTCCGGGCGAGCCCGTCAGCGCCAGCACCAGCGTCTCCGAGGTGCCGTAGCCGTCGATGAGGGGCGCGCCGGTGGCTTCGAGCCAGGCGCGCGCCAGCCGCGCCGGCATCGGCTCGCCGGCGCTCACGCCCAGCCGCACGCCCGCCGCGCGCAGCGCCGCGGCATGGCCCTCGCGCAGCAGGTCGCGGTACAGCGTCGGCACGCTGAAGAGCACGGTCGGCGCGAGCACGTGCACCGTCGCCGCGAGCGACGCCGCGTTAGGCCACGCCGGGTCGAGCAGCACGGTGGCGCCGATGCGCAGGCCGGCCAGCAGCACGTTGACGAGCGGGTAGGTGAAGAACAGCCGCGAGCTCGCCAGCAGCCGATCCCCGGGCCCGAGCCCCAGGCGCTGCACCGACACCTGCGCGATCGAGCGCAGCGCGCGCTGCGCGTGCACCACCGCCTTCGGCCGCCCCGACGTGCCCGACGAGTGCACCCAGAAGGCCGGCGCCTCGTCGGCGCGCGCCACCGGCGCGCACGGGGCGGCGGCATGCCAGGCGCGGCGCGCCTCGGCCAGCGGCACGAGGCGGTCGCGCAACGCCGCGGGCGTCGCCTCGTCGCCGTCGCCCTCGACGACCACGAAGGCGAAGCCCGCCTCCTCGAGCATCGTGCGCCATTCACCGGCACCGACGCGCGCGTTCACGCCGACGGCCACGCCGCCCGCCCACAGCACGCCGAGCCAGGCCACGACCCAGTCGATGCCGTCGGGCAGCTTCACCGCCACCGGCTCACCCGGCGCCAGCCCGCGCGCGCGCCAGGCCG
>JAHCKS010000033.1 GCA_026125665.1 Rubrivivax sp. | reverse complement strand
GCCGCGCGGCCCTGGCGGCGCTGGTCGTCGCATTGGCGGCGGGTGCCGCGGCGTGGCAGGCCAGTGCCGTGCCGCCCGCGCCCGGTGCGGCGTGGTGGATCTACAGCACGCTGCTGGTGCTGCTGTTCACCTGGGTCGCCACCGGCTTCGCCACTGCGCTGGCCGGGGCCTGGGTGCTGTGGCGCGGCGACCCGTTCGCGCTCGACGCCGCGCTGCGGCGCGACGGCGGCGCACATGCGCCCATCCACCGCGGCGCCCGCACGGCGGTGGTGATGCCTGTGTGCAACGAGGACATCGCCACCGTCTTCGGCGGCCTGCGCGCCACCTGCGAGAGCCTGGCGGCCACCGGCGCGCTGGCGCTGTTCGACTTCTACGTGCTCAGCGACAGCACCGACCCGGCGCTGCGCGCCGCCGAGCTGCGCGCCTGGCAGGAGCTGCGCGCCACGCTCGGCGACGGCGCGGCGCCCGGGGCCGGCGCGCGCCTGTTCTACCGCTGGCGCCGCCGCCGCGTGAAGCGCAAGGCCGGCAACGTGGCCGACTTCTGCCGCCGCTGGGGCCGCAACTACCGCTACATGGTGGTGCTCGACGCCGACAGCACGATGCATGGCGACACGCTGGTGGCGCTGGTGCGGCTGATGGAAGCGAACCCGCGCGCCGGCATCGTGCAGACGCTGCCGCAGCCCTGCGGCCACGGCACGCTGCATGCGCGCGCGCAGCAGTTCGCGCACCGCGTCACCGGGCGGCTCACCAGCCTGGGCATGGCCTTCTGGCAGCTCGGCGACTCGCACTACTGGGGGCACAACGCCATCCTGCGCGTCGAGCCGTTCATGCGGCACTGCGCGCTGGCGAAGCTGCCCGGGCGCGGCGGGCTCGCCGGCGAGATCCTCTCGCACGACTTCGTCGAGGCGGCGCTGATGGCGCGCGCCGGCCACGAGGTGTGGCTGGCGCCGTCGCTCGGCGGCAGCTGGGAGCAGAACCCGCCGCACCTGCTGGACGAGCTGCAGCGCGACCGCCGCTGGTGCCAGGGCAACCTGCAGAACCTGCGCCTCGTGGCCGAGCCGGGCTGGCGGCCGGCGCACCGCACGATGTTCGCCGCCGCGGCGTTCTCGTACCTCGCGGCGCCGCTGTGGCTGCTGTTCGTCGCCTGCGGCCTCGTGCTCGGGTTCGCCCCGGGGCTGGCCGGCGCGGGCCATGCGGGCGGCAGCACCGGCGGCACGGGCGGCACCGGACTGTGGGTGGCGACGCTGGCCTTGCTCGTCGCGCCGCGCGCCCTCGCGGTGGGTGCGGTGTGGCTGCGCCGCGAGCAGGCGGCGTACGGCGGCACGTGGCGGCTCGCGGCCAGCGCGGTGGTGGAGATGCTGCTGTCGGCGCTGCAGGCGCCGCTGCGCGCGCTGGCGCACAGTGCGTACGTGTCGAGCGCGCTGACCGGCCTGCGCCTGGAGTGGCGCTCGCCGGCGCGGCAGGCCGATGCAGTGCCGTGGCGCGAGGCCTGCTCGCGCCTGGGCTGGCTGGCCCTTCCGGCGCTGGCGCTGCTGGCCGGCGGCGTGCCGGCTTGGCTGGTGGCGCTGCCGCTGCTGCTGGCGGTGCCGCTGGTGGTGGCCGGCGCCCGGCCGGCGCTCGGCGCGAGGATCGAGCGCCTTGGCCTGCTGTGGAACCCCGAGGCTCGCCGGCCGCCGCGCACGCTGGCGCGCGCCGGCGAGACGCGCTCCCTGGCGTGGCTCGTGCCGTCGCAGGTTGCGGCTGCCCTGGCGGTTCCGGCGCGCGCAATCCGCGCGCCCGCTGCGGCGCCGTTCATCGGTTCCTGCGGGCCCTGGCGTCGCCGGCGCGCTCTCCTTCGCGGTGCTGGCGGCGATGCCGCGCCTCGGCATCGCGCCCGAAGCGCCGGCCACTGCGCCCGAGCAGTTCGCAGCCCGGGCCGTGCCTGTCGCCGCCGAGGCCGTCGACCCGCTGGTGGTGCGCCGGGTGGCGCAGGCCGAGCGGCCGGCGCGCTGGATCGACGACGCGCTGCGCCAGCGCGCGCGCGAGGCGGTGCAGCGGGCGCTCGAGCAGGAACGCGAGGTGTTCGAGGTGATCGAGGAGGCCGGGCAGGCGGTGTGATCGCCGTCGGTCCGCCCATGCGCTACCGGCAGTTCGACCCGCCCGCGGACCTGGCCGCGCTGCTGCGCTGCGTGTGGACCTTCGAGGGCGAGTTCGCCGTGCCGCACGACGAGCACATCGTGCCGGACGGCTCGCCGGAGCTCATCGTGCATGTCGGGCAGCCTTACGCCGAGCCGGCCGAGCCGGCCGAGCCCACCGAGCCCACCGCGATGGTGGCGGCCGCCTGCGAAGGTGGTGCCTCCAACGGCGTGTGCGCCGGCTGGATCGAGCAGCCGCGCGTGCTGCTGGCCGGCAACCTGACCCGGCCGCTGCGGCTGCGTGCGCACGGCCGCGTCGGCGTGCTCGGCCTGCGCCTGTGGCCCGATGCCGTCGGCGCTTTCAGCGCACTGCCCGCCCCGGCCACCGTCGACCGCCGCATCGCCATCGACGCAGCCCGCGCGGCGCTCGCAGCACGCGCCGCCGCAGGTGCCCTGTCCTGCGCCGACGCGGCGGCGGCCGGGCGCGTGGCGCGTGCCGTCGTGCAGGCGCTGCGGTGCCGCGACACCGCCGCGGCGGCGGCAGACACGGGCCGCGCCGCCGCGCCGCGCGACGAAGCCGTGGCGCGCTTCGTGCGGCGCCTGTTCCAGGCACGCGGCCAGGCCGTGCTCGATACCGAGGCCGCAGCACTGGGCGTCTCGCGGCGCCAGTTCGAGCGCCGCGTGCGTGCGGCCACCGGCCTGTCACCGAAGGCGCTGGCATCGGTGCTGCGCTTTCGCGCCGTGTTCGACGAGCTGCAGCCCGGCCGCCGCAGCCCGTGGCTCGACGCCGCGCTCGCTTCGGGCTTCTTCGACCAGGCGCACATGATTCGTGCCTTCCACCGCTACGCGGGGAAGCCGCCTCGCCACTACCTCGCGACCGCCGGCGTGCTCTCGGCGGCGCTGGTGGCGAGCTGAACGCGCGCGCAGCCGGCGAAGGCGGCACCCGCTGCCGCGCGTCGCATTCGTACAAGCCGGTCGCGGCCGTGGCGCCTACGATGGCTTCATCGCCTCCTCCATCCCTTCCTCCTGGTGCCACGCCGGCGACGACGCGATGACGACCACCCGACACCTCGCCCGACTCCGCTCCGTGCGGGCGGCGCTCGGCGCGCTGGCGCTGCTGGCCGCTTCATCGCTGCCCGCGCAGGACCTCGCCGAGCTCGCCTTCCTCGCCGGCACCTGGCGCGAGAGCACGCCGCAGGCGACCACCGAGGAGGCCTGGCTCGGCCCGCGCGGCGGCACGATGGTGGCCACGAACCTGAGCCTGCGCGGCGGCCGCGCCGGCTTCGAGTTCCTGCGCATCGAGCAGCGCGAGGGCCGCGTCGTCTACCTGGCGAGCCCCGGGGGGAGGCATCCGCCGGTCGAGTTCGCGTTGAAGGAGCTCTCGCCCGGCCGCGTCGTGTTCGAGAACGCGGCCCACGACTTCCCGCAGCGCGTCATCTATCGCCGCGACGGCAAGCGCCTCGTCGCGCGCATCGAGGGCCGGCTGCGCGGCGAGGCGCGGGGGCGGGACTGGGTGTTCGAGCGGGTGCGCTGAAGGGGAGGGCGCTCTCCGGCGCGGCGCGCGGCGGCGCGCGTCGACGCCGCCGCGTCAGCGCACGGGCGACGCCGTCGCTTCAGCACACGGGCGACGCCGTCGCTTCAGCGCACCGGCGACGCCGTCGCCGTGGGCTCGGGCCCGCCGAGCGCACGCACGGTGTCGCGGATCAGGTGGCCGCTGATGCTGAAGCGCGGCGGGATCTTCGGCAGCGCGTCGAGCGGGCACCAGCGCGCATCCTCGATCTCGCCTTCCTGCGGCACGATGTCGCCTTCCAGCCACTTTGCGGTGTAGGCGACCATCAGGCTGTGCGGGAACGGCCAGCTCTGGCTGCCGTAGTAGGCGAGCTCGTGCACGCGCACACCCACCTCCTCGGCCACCTCGCGGTGCACGCACTCCTCGAGCGACTCGCCGGCCTCGACGAAACCGGCGAGCGCGCTGTAGACGCCCGGTGCATAGTGCGGCGAGCGGGCCAGCAGCACCTCGGGGCCGCGGCCGGTGCTTGCGCCGTCGCGCCACACCAGCACCATCATCGCCGGGCTCACGCGCGGGTAGGCCGTGTGGCCGCAGGCCGGGCAGCGGCGGGCGCGCTCCTCGGCCTTCGCTTCGGTGGGCGTGCCGCACACGCCGCAGTGCCGGTGCGTGCGGTCCCATTCGAGGATCTGCGCGGCGCGCCCGGCCAGGCCCATCAGCGGCTCGCCGAGCTGCATCATCGCCGCGCGCAAGGGCGTTCGCCGCCAGCCGGCAGGCGCCTCGGCCAGCGCCAGCGCCCAGCTGTCGACACCCTCGAGCCGGCCCAGGTAGTGCCGGCGCTCGGCCAGCGCCAGCAGCCGCGAACACAACAGCGGCTCGGGCGGCGCGAACGGCGCCGTCTCGTCCTGCGGCAGCAGGAGCTGTCCTTCGACGAACACGAAGCACCAGGCCGACTCGCTGGCGGGCGCCAGCGGTGCCACCGACGGGACGAACAACATGGCGGCATTGTGCAGGCCGTGGCGAGCCGGGCGCGCGTCGCCGGGCATGCGGAGGCCGGTGACCGCCCGAGGCGCGCGCGGCGCGCCACGCCGACGAGGCGCGCCCGATCGCATCGGTGGCGCGCCCGGTCGCGGCACCGGGCAGGCTGCGGGCCGGTCGGGTCGCCGCCGCGCCCTCGCCGCGGCGTGCCCAGCGAGCGGCACGTTGCCATAAACGCGGCAGCCCGGGCCGTGCGCGGCGTCGCGGCACCCCGTCGCACCAGCAGCAGCGTCTCGCCGACGAAGCTGAGGTGCAGGTGGGCCGCGTCCCGCGCGAGGGAAGCGTCGCCGGCGAGCACGGCGTCGAGCAGCTGCGCGTGCTGCTCCTGCAGGACCCGCGGCCCGTCCGGCTCGGCGTAGGCCACCTCCCAGGCGTGGCGCATCGAAGTCTGCAGCAGGTTGTGCAGGCCGTGCATGACGTGGATCAGCGCCACGTTGTGCGACGCCTCGGCCACCGCGAGATGGAAGTCGGCGTCGGCCTGCGCGGCCAGCAGCGCGTCGCGTTTGCCGCGAGGCTTGGTGGTCTGCGCGAAGCACTCGCGCAGCCGCTTGCGGTCGGCCGGCGTGGCGCGCAGCGCCGCGTAGTGCGCCGCCACCAGCTCGATGCCGTGACGCAGCTCGAGCACGTCCTGCTCGGCCGTGGCGTGGTTCTGCAGCAGGTGCACCAGCGGGTCGGTGAGCGTGGGCGCCGTCACGTCGGTGATGGCGAAGCCGCCGCCGCGTGCGACGCGCAGCAGGCCGCGCGCTTCCAGGCGCAGCAAGGCTTCGCGCAACGAAGGCCGCGAAACGCCGAACTGCGCGGCGAGCACGCGCTCCGGCGGAAGAACCTCGCCCGGTCGCAGCGTGCCGCGCACGATCAGCTCCTCGACCTGCGCCGAGATCGAGTCCGACAGGCGCAGCCGTCGCGGTGACACGACGGCGCGGTAGGGCGAGGCCTTGTCCATTCGGCGCGCAGTCTCGCACACGCCACCTGCGCACACGGCGCGCGCTTGGCGGCGCGGGTAGACACGCTTGACAGCCGATGCCCCTGGCGATCTACTGCGCTGGCGCCGTTGGTCAGACCAGTCAGTGCAACATGACCGGTATGACGAATGTTCGGGACTTGCGCGAAGCTGGGGTCAATCCTGATCAGGCGAGCGACGATCGCGTTGATCTGGGTCAACGCCGGCGGTTGCTCGCGGCGTTCGAATGGATCCAGGTGGCTCGTTGGCGGTGCGCCGAGCGGTGGCAGGCAACTGCAGGAGAGGCAGGCATGAAGCGGAGTTCCCGGCAATTCGGCGGCGCGGTGGCGGTTTGCGGCTTCGCTCTCGGCGTTGCGCTCGGCAATGCATGGGCGGCCGATCCGGTCGACGCCAACGCCGCGCAGGCGCTGCTCAAGCGCAACGACTGCGGCAAGTGCCACGCCGTGGACAAGAAGAAGGACGGCCCGCCGTACAAGGAGACGGCGGCCAAGCTCAAGGGCAAGGCCGATGCCGAAGCCCAGCTCGTCAAGCACCTCACCAGCTCGCCGAAGGTGAAGATCGACGGCAAGGAAGAGGAGCACAAGGCGATCAAGGGCAGCGATGCCGAGGTCCTGAACCTCGTGCGCTGGATCCTCTCGCGCTGAGGCGGCGCGGCGGCGCGTCCCCGGGACCCCCTCGCCATGGCCGAGACACCAAGGCCGGCCGCTGCGCCACGGCGCAGCTGGAAGGCCATCGTCGGCATCGCCTTCGGCGTGATGGCACTGACCGTGCTCGCCTCCATCGGCGGCGCCGCCGGGCTCGCCTGGACCAACACCGAGGAGTTCTGCATCGGTTGCCACGAGATGCGTGACAACGTCTATGCGGAGTTCAAGGGCACCATCCACGACACCAACCGCACCGGCGTGCGCGCCGTGTGCTCCGACTGCCACGTGCCGCGCGAGCCCGGGCCGATGCTCGCCCGGAAGATGCGCGCCACCTTCGAGCTGTGGGGCCATCTGCGGGGAATCATCGACACCAAGGAGAAGTTCGAGTCGCATCGCGCGATGCTCGCGCAGCGCGTGTGGCAGCGCATGAAGGAGACCGACTCGCACGAGTGCCGCAACTGCCACCGGGCCGAGAACATGAAGCCCGAACTGCAGAGCGAGAAGGCACGAGCGAGGCACGCCAAGGCGAAGAACGAGGGGCAGACCTGCATCGACTGCCACTACGGCATCGCGCACACCGAACCCGAAGGACCGGGGCCGCAGGAGATGAAGGTCTCCGGGGCCGGCGGGTCGGGCGGCGCTCGGCCGGCAAGCGTCGCGGCGGTGGCCGCCGCAGCGAGCGGGAGCGCGCCGGGCGGGGGTGCGCGCAGGTAGGGCGCGGCGCAGTTCGACGGTAAGGCCGCCTCGGCGCGCGGTTGCAGCGCCGGTTGGAGTGGAGCATGAAGACGCTGAGCGAACGCATGGGCTTCGAGGGGGTTCTGAAGGCTGTCCGCGTCGTGGCGCTGGCGGGCCTCGGCGCGCTGGCCGCCTGCGGTGGCGGCGACGGCGGGCCCGGTGGCCCGGCGGGCGCCCCCGGCCCGGCCGGCCCTGCCGGCCCGGCCGGGCCCGCAGGCCCCAGCGGCAGTGCCGGCGTGACGCGTGTTCCCGGCAACGCGACACCGGCCACCGACGCGGCGGCCGCCGCCTGGGCGGCGATGGCACCGAGCGTCACCGTGACCAGCGTCACCATCGCCAGCCCGCCCGTCGTCAGGTTCAGGGTCACCGACAGCAACGGCGCCGCCGTCGTCGGCCTCGGCAACACGTCCAGGAGCGGCACCGCCACGGTGGCGGGCCTCACCAACCTTTCCTTCGCGCTCGCGAAGCTCGTGCCGGGCACCAACGGCAGCCCGAGCCGCTGGGTGAGCTACATCGTCACCACGGTCCCCACCACCACCACGGCGGCGGCGCCGACGCGGCCGAGCACGGACAACACCGGCACGCTCGTCGACAACGGCGACGGCACCTACGAATACACCTTCTACCGCGACATCACGCAGGTCAAGGCGCAGGTCGACGCGATGACCGTCAGCGGCAGCAACAACAAGGCCGACCTCGGCGACCTGAGCTACGAGCCGAACCTCGTGCACCGGTTGACGATCCAGTTGTCGGGCAGCGCGCCAGGCACCGGCACCAACACGCCCACCGGCGCGCAGGTGCCCGGCTTCCCGGCGGTGGCGCTGACCAACCCGGTGGACGCCATCCACGACTTCATCCCGGCCACGGGTGCACCGGTGGCTGATTCGGGGCGCGAGATCGTCGCCACCGCGAAGTGCAACGAGTGCCACCGCACGCTCGGCGGTGTGCCGGGCGACTCCACCGACAGCTCGGCGGCGCAGTTCCACGGCGGCAACCGCAACGAGACGCGCTACTGCGTCGTCTGCCACACCGACCAGCGGCGCTACGGCCGCACCGAGGCGACGATCAACAACGCCACCCTCACCTTCACCAGCGCCACCAACCTCGTCGACGGGCGGGCGCTGGGCAACATGCCCAACAACATCCACAAGATCCACATGGGCGCGCTGCTGGCGAAGAAGAACTACAACTACGCCGGCGTCGTCTACAACGAGATCAAGTTCCCGCAGGACATCCGCAACTGCACCAAGTGCCACGACGGCTCGGCCACGTCCACCGCACGCACGGCTCAGGGAGACAACTGGAAGAACCGGCCGAGCCGCCTGGCCTGCGGTGCGTGCCACGACGGCATCAACTTCGCCACCGGCAACGGCGTGCGGCTGGCCGACGCAAGGGCCGGGTTGGTGACGAGCCCGGTCGGCCACTCCGCCGGCCCGCTGGCCGACGACTCCGAATGCGCGATGTGCCACACGTCGAGCTCGATCGACACCGACCACACACCGGTGACGCCGCCCAACCCGAACTCGGCGCTGCACGTCGCGGGCGGCAGCGCCAATTCGCACGCGGCCTGGATCGCCTCGAACTCGAGCCGGCTGCCGGCCGGCGCGCACAAGGTCAGCTACGACATCAAGAGCGTCTCGCGCAACGGCGCCAGGCAGCCGGTGATGGTCTTCCGCATCCTGCAGAACGGCGCCCGCAAGGACTTCAACGACTTCGCCACCACGACACCGAACCCGGCCACCGGGTCCAAGGAGATCTGGGACGGCTACATGGGCTCGCCCAGCGTGCAGTTCGTCTACTCGCTGCCGCAGGACGGCCTGGCCATGTCGTCGGACTTCAACGCCTCCGTCTCGGGCTACCTGCGCAGCATCTGGGCAGGCACGGCCGCCGGCACCGGCGCCGGCACGCTGACCGGGCCCGATGCCGACGGCTTCTACACCGTCACGCTGACCGGTGTCGTCATCCCCGACAACGCGCGCATGCTGACCGGCGGGCTGGGCTTCTCGTACAACATCGTCAACACGCTGCCGCTCACGCAGACCAACCTCGCGAAGTACCCGGTCTCGCCGTCGCCGGCCGGCCAGGCCAACGAGATCGGCGGCCTCATCGTCATCGCGCCGAACGCCACGCGCGTGGCCACCGGCTACACCGGGCGCCGCGCCATCGTCGAGGACGCGCGCTGCAACAAGTGCCACCAGGAGCTCGGCACCTTCACCGAAGAGGCCTTCCACGGCGGCCAGCGCAACGACGCGACGACCTGCTCGTGGTGCCATACGCCCAACCGCACGAGCGCCGGCTGGTCGGCCGACTCGACGAGCTTCATCCACGCCATCCACGCCGGCGCCAAGCGCAGCGTGCGCTTCAACTGGCACGCCGTGTCGCCGACCGAAGGCTTCGCGGACATCGGCTTCCCCGGGGTGCTGCGGGCCTGCGAGACCTGCCATCTGCCCGGCAGCCACTACTTCTACCAGCAGAACAACACGCCGCTGCCCGAGACCGAGATCGCCGGCCGGCCGCACCGCACGGTGGCCACCAGCACGCTGGCCAGCGCCAGCGCCTCGGCGTTCACCTTCTCGCCCTACGTCATGCTCGACTTCGCCTACGGCTCGGGCGTCAGCGTGGCGGCGGCGACCGGCACGCTGACCGAGGCCGCGGCGACGACGCTCGTCAACTCGCCCATCGCGGCGGCGTGCTTCGCCTGCCACGACACGTCGCTGGCCCGTGCGCACATGGAGGCCAACGGCGGCTCGTTGTACATGCCGCGCAGCATCGCGTTGACGCGCACCGAGACCTGCCTTGTGTGCCACGACCGCGGGCGCATCGCCGACATCAAGGTCATGCACGCCAAGTAGCCGCCCAGCCGTCCGACGCCGTCGTCGCCCGCCATGTCCGAGGAGCCGTCGTGAAACCACGCATCCTGTCCTGGCTGGGCGGCGTGCTGCTGGCCGTTCTGGCCGGAGCCGCGGCGGCGCAGCCCCCGGCGCCCGGCACGTACAGCGAGAAGGGCGCCGACACCTGCCTCGACTGCCACGACGCCGAGTCCGACACGCTGACCTTCACCACCGCCGCCATCTTCAAGGGCCGCCACGGCCACCGCGGCAACGCCCGCGCGCCGTTCGGTGCCGGCGGCCTGCAGTGCGAGGCCTGCCACGGCCCGGGCGGGCAGCACTCCGCCAAGGGGGGCGTGCGCAAGGGCACGATCGTCAACTTCAAGCGCGACGCGCCCGGCGGGCCCGCCGCGCGCAATGCGCCGTGCCTCGGCTGCCACCAGAGCGGCGCCCGCACCGGGTGGCACGCCGCCGCGCACGACCGAGCCGGTCTCGCCTGCGTCGATTGCCACAAGCTGCACACGGGCAACGACGCGGTGCTCACGCGCAGCACGCAAAGCGCGGTGTGCTTCACCTGCCACAAGCAGCAGCGTGCCGACTTCCTGAAGACCTCCGCGCACCCGGTGAACGGCTCGCGCTCGTCGCGGTGGGCCGGGCAGGGCCAGATGAGCTGCAGCGACTGCCATGCGGCGCACGGCTCGCAGAGCCCGGCGATGCTGGTCAAGCCGACGATCAACCAGACCTGCTACAGCTGCCATGCCGAGAAGCGCGGCCCGCTGCTGTGGGAGCACGCCCCGGTGGTGGAGGACTGCACGCTGTGCCACTCCAGCCACGGCTCGGTGCGCCAGGCGCTGCTGAACAAGAGCCCGCCGCTGCTGTGCCAGCAGTGCCACTCGGTGGCCGGGCATCCGTCGGCGGCGCGCACCGGCGCGGCGCTGCCCGGCGCGGGCGGCGGCGGCGAGATCTTCCTCGTGGCCGGCAGCTGCACCAACTGCCACTCGCAGGTGCACGGCTCGAACCATCCGGCCGGCGCCAAGCTGATGCGGTGAAGGGCATGACCATGGCCATCACGTTCCGGCATTCGTCTCGGTGCCGCATCGCGCGTTCCGCCGTCGGCGCGGCGGCTGCGGCGCTGCTCGGCGGCGGCGTCTTCCTGCTTCCGGGCGCCGCGGCCGCGGCACCGTCGGTCGACACCTCGCAGTGGAAGTGCGAGCTCTGCCCGTTCGAGAAGGCCGGCACTTCCGGCACGGTCGAAGGCGGTGGCGGTGTCGTGTCGCGCAGCGCCGCGAAGTTCGGCGACCACACCGGGCTGGACGACAAGGGGCCGCAACTGCTGCTCGAAGGCGACCTGCGCCTGCGCGACGACGACGGCACGCATGGCCGGGTGCGCTTTGCCGACCTCGGGCTCGACTCGCGCGCCGTGGCCCTCGAAGCCGGCCGCGAAGGGGCCTTCGACCTGCGCATCGGGCTGTCGGGCGTGCCGCGCCGGTTCGGGGAAGGGGCACGCACGCCATTCGTCGGCGCCGGCACCGGCTTGCAGACGCTGCCGGCCGGCTACCCGGCGGGCACGACGGCGGCGATGCCGCTGGCGAGCACGCTGGCGCCCGTGGCGCTGGGCTACGACCGCGAGCGCGCCGAGCTCGTGCTCGGCTGGCAGGTGGCGCCGCGGTGGACGACGCAGCTGAGCATGCGCAACGACTGGCGCAGCGGCACGCAGCGGCAGGCCGGCTCGTTCTTCGCCAACTCGTCGCAGCTGGTCGTGCCGCTGGAGCAGCGCACCGACCGCTTCGAGGCCTCCGCCGCCTACGAGGCGGGCCCGTGGCAGGCGAGCGTCACGGTCCACGCGTCGGCCTTCAACGAGCGCGTGCGCGCGGTGCAGTGGAGCAACCCGTTCACGCCGGTCATCGCCGGGGCCGACAGCGGCCAGCTGGCCATGGCACCGACGAACCGCTTCCAGCAGGTGCTCGCCGCGGCGGGCTGGGACGTCACGCCGCGCATCCGCGTCAGCGGCGAGGCGGCGTTCGGGCGCATGACCCAGGACGAGCCGTACCTGGCGGCCACGCTGAACCCGAACCTCGCCGTGGGCGCGCTGCCGGCGGCGTCGTTCGACGGCGTCGTCGACACCTTCGACGCCGGTGCGCGCGCCAGCCTGCTGCTGGACGGCGGCGCGCGCGTGCAAGGCAGCTACGCGCGCAACGTGCACGACAACCGATCGGCCAGCCGGGCCTACCCGGCGGTGTCGACCGACATGTTCGTCGGCGCGGCGGCGCGCGTGAACCAGCCGTTCAGCTTCACGCGCGACCGCTTCAAGCTCACGGGCGACCTGCCCACCGCGTTCGCCCGGCTGAGCGCCGGCGCCGAGCTCGACTTCCGCTCGCGCACGCTGCAGGAAGTGGCGAGCACCGAGGAAGCCACGGTGTGGGCGCGCGCGGCGCTGCGGCCGATCGCCGGCATCTCGATGTCGATGAAGCTCGCGCACGCGCAGCGCGATGGCGACGACTACGGGGTCGCGACCTGGATCACGCCGCCCGAGAACCCGCTGCTGCGCAAGTTCAACCTCGCCGATCGCCGGCGCGACGGCGGCGACTTCCGCGCCGACATGGCCGTGACCGACGCCATCAGCGTCGGCGTCAACGCCGGGTTCGCCCGCGACCGCTACACCCGGTCGTCGATCGGCCTCACCGACGGCCGCATGTCCACCGGGGGGGTCGAGGTCGCCGCGGCCATCACCGACGACACGCAGGCGCATGCCTTTGGTCAGGTCGAGCGCGTGCGCTCGCGCCAGGCCGGCAGCCAGGCCTTCGCGGCGGCCGACTGGACGGGCGAACACCGCGACCGCGTCGACCTGCTCGGCGCGGGCGTGCGGCACCGCATGTTCGGCGGCGCGCTCGACATCGGCGCCGACGTGGTGTTCTCGCGCGCGAGCAGCCGCGTGCGCGTGGATGCCGGTGTCGCCGGCGGCGACATCCCGCAGGCCGAGACCGACCTGGACAGCCTGCGCGTGCGGGTCGGCTGGCAGCTCAGCGAGCAGGTGGCGCTCACCGGCACCTATGGCTACGAGCGCATGCGCTCGGCCGACTGGCGGCTCGACGGCGTGGCCCCGGACAGCGTGCCGAACCTGCTGGCGCTGGGCGAGCTGGCGCCTGCGTACCGGGTGCATGTGCTGCGGCTGGGCCTGCGCTATCGCTTCTGAGCGGGTGCCGGCCCTGGCACGCGCGGGACCCGAGGACCTGCATCGATGAATCCACCCTTCGCCGGCGCCGCCGTCGCCGACCCGGACGCCGCGCCGCAGGCCCCCCGCCACCCGCACATCCCCAGGTACCTCGAATCGACCTACTGGTGGGCCTACGTGCACCCGCGCGCGGTGCAGACCTTCGAGCGCGAGTGGCTCGTCAACGCCATCCTCTGGGGCAACTACGCGCGGCTGCGCGACCACGCGCTGCAGGCGCTGCGGCCGCCGGGCGAGCCGCGGATCGGCGGGCACACGCTGCAGGTGGCCTGCGTCTACGGCAACCTGACGCGCAAGCTGCACGCGCAGCTGGCGCCGGACGCGCGGCTCACGGTGCTGGACATCCTGCCGATCCAGCTGCAGAACCTGCGCTCCAAGCTGCCGGCGGACGACGGGCGCGTGCGCCTGCTGCACGGTGACTCGTCGGCGATGCCGCTCCCCGACGCCAGCGTCGACCAGGCGCTGCTCTTCTTCCTGCTGCACGAGCAGCCCGACGCCGTGCGGCGCGCCACGCTGGCCGAGGTGCTGCGTGTCGTGAAGCCGGGCGGCAGGATCGTCATCGTCGACTACCACCGGCCGGTGCGCTGGCATCCGCTGCGCGCCGTGATGGCCGCCGTCTTCCGCCGCCTCGAGCCGTATGCGGCGGCCTTGTGGCGCGAGGAGATCGAGGCCTTCCTGCCCGAGGGCGTGCGGCCCGCGGCCGGCAGCAAGCGCACGCGCTTCGGTGCGCTGTACCAGCAGCTGGTGTGGACACGCTGAGCGTCGACGTCGCGATCGTCGGTGCCGGTGGCGCCGGCCTGCGGGCTGCCATCGCGGTGGCCGAGACCGACCCGAAGCTCTCGGTGGCGCTGCTGTCCAAGGTCTACCCGATGCGCAGCCATACCGTCGCCGCGGAGGGCGGCTCGGCGGCCGTGACGCGGCCCGAGGACAACCTGGATGCACACTTCCACGACACCGTGGCCGGCGGCGACTGGCTGTGCGAGCAGGACGTGGTCGACCATTTCGTCGCCCATGCGCACGAGGAGCTCGTGCAGATGGAGCACTGGGGCTGCCCGTGGAGCCGCCAGCCCGACGGGCACGTCAACACGCGCGCCTTCGGCGGCATGAAGATCGAGCGCACGTGGTTTGCCGCCGACAAGACCGGCTTCCACATGCTGCACACGCTGTTCCAGACGTCGATCAAGTACCCCTCGATCCGGCGGCTGGACGAACACTTCGTCGCCGACCTGCTTGTCGACGACGGCGCCGTGCGTGGCGTGCTCGCCATCGACATCGCCAGCGGCGAGTTCCGCTGCGTGCAGGCGAAGGCGGTGGTCATCGCCACCGGCGGTGCCGGGCGCGTCTACCGCGACAACACCAACGGCGGCATCGTCACCGGCGACGGCATGGCGCTCGCGTATCGGCACGGCGTGCCGCTGCGCGACATGGAGTTCGTGCAGTACCACCCCACCTGCATGCCCGGCACCGGCCTGCTGTTCACCGAAGCCTGCCGCGGGGAAGGCGGCTTCCTGCTGAACAAGGACGGCTACCGCTACCTGCAGGACTACGGCCTCGGGCCCGCCGAGCCGACGCCGCGCAACAAGGCGATGGAGCTCGGCCCGCGCGACCGCCTGAGCCAGGCCTACTGGCACGAGAAGCGCAAGGGCCGCACGATCGCCACGCGGCACGGCGAGGCCGTGCACCTGGACCTGCGCCACCTCGGCGAATCGAAGCTGCGCGAGCGGCTGCCGCAGATCTACGAGCTGGCCCTGCAGTACCTGGGGGTGGACCCGGCGAGGGAGCCGATCCCGGTGCTGCCGGCCGTGCACTACACGATGGGCGGCATCCTGGCCGACGGGCGCACCGCAGCGCCGCTCACCGGGCTGTACTCGGCCGGCGAGTGCTCGAGCGTCGGCATCCACGGCGCCAACCGGCTGGGCTCGAACTCGCTCACCGAGCTGCTCGTCTTCGGCAAGGTGGCTGGCGTCGAGGCGGCTCGGCATGCGCAGGCGGCGGGCTCGACCGGCGGCGGTGGCGCAGGCACGCGCCCGGCCCGTCTCTTGGCCTTGGCCGAGGAGGCCGCCGCCGCCGCGCAGGCGCCGGTACGGCGCGCGCCCGCCGGGCCCGGCCGCCGCGGTGAACGCATCGCCACGCTGCGCCGCGAGATGGCGCAGGCGATGGAAGAAGGCTGCGGCATCTATCGCCAGGCAGGCGGCATCCAGGCCACCTGCGACAAGCTGGCCGAGCTGAAGGAACGCGCCGGGTCGGTGCAGCTCGACGACCACTCCAAGGCCTGGAACACCGAGTGGCTGCTGGCGCTGGAGCTCGCCTGCCAGCTCGACGTGGCCGAGGCGATGGCGCACTCGGCGCTGCAGCGGCGCGAGTCGCGCGGGTCGCACCAGCGGCTGGACGGCTTCGAGCAGCGCGACGACGTGAACTTCCTGCGCCACAGCCTGGCCACCTGCGAGGCGGGCGGGCCGCCGCGCATCACCTACGGCGCGGTGAAGATCACGCGCCTGCCGCCGGGCGTGCGTGCCTACGGTGCCGCCGGCGAGAAGGCCGACAAGGTCGCCCATGCCTGACGCTTCCACCGCACGCCACGCGGGCGACGCCGTGCGCGACGTCGAGTTCGAGATCCTGCGCTACCGCCCGGAGCAGGAGGCCGAGCCGGCGTGGCGGCGCTTCACGGTGCCGTGCAGCGACGACATGTCGGTGCTGCAGGCGCTGCTGCACATCAAGGACGAGCTGGACGGCACGCTCGGCCTGCGCTGGTCGTGCCGCATGGCGATCTGCGGCAGCTGCGGGATGATGGTCAACGACCGACCGCGCCTGGCCTGCCAGACCTTCGTGCGCGACCTGCTGCCCGGGCCGGTGCGCGTGGAGGCGCTGGCGCACTTCCCGATCGAGCGCGACCTCGTCGTCAACCTCGAGGGCTTCATGCGCAAGCTCGAGAGCATCCAGCCCTACCTCATCCCGGCCGAGCCGCGCACGCTGGCCGAGGGCGAGTACCTGCAGACGCCGGAGCAGCTTGCGCAGTACGAGCCGTTCAGCGGCTGCATCAACTGCGCGCTGTGCTACGCGGCGTGTCCGCAGGTCGGCCTGAACCCCGGGTTCACCGGCCCGGGCGTGCTGGCGCTTCTGCACCGCTACAACGCCGACTCGCGCGACGGCGGCCGCGAAGAGCGGGCCGGCCTGCTCAACGCCGAGGAGGGCGTGTGGGGCTGCACCGCGGTGACCTATTGCTCCGAGGTCTGCCCGAAGCAGGTGGACCCGGCCAACGCCGTGAACCGGAACAAGATGGCGAGCGCGCTCGACTACTTCGGCCGCTTCCTGCGTCCAGGCCCGGGCCGCGAGGCGAAGCGATGAGGCCCGCGGCCGCACCCCCACCGGCCAGGCCGCGCGCCTACGTGCGCCCGATGCGGCGCTGGTGGAAGCGCGACCCGTTCTTCATGGGCTACATGGCGCGCGAGCTGACGTCGCTGGCGGTGTTCGCCTACGCCGTGGTGCTGACCGTCGGCCTCGTCAGCCTGGCGCGCGGCGAGGCCGCGTGGGCGGCGTGGCTGCAGGCCCTGCGCTCGCCGCTGTCGCTGCTGCTGCACGGGGTGCTGCTGGTGGCCTTCTTCGTGCACGCGAAGAGCTGGTTCGAGATCATGCCCAAGACGATGCCGCCGGTGCGCATGGGCCGCCGCATCGTGCCGGGGCGCGTCGTCACGCGGGCCGGCTGGCTCGCGGCCGTGGTCTGCAGCGCCTTGCTGCTGCTGCTCGCCTGGGTCGCGGCGCCATGAGCGACATGAACGCGATGAACGCCGGCCCGCCGCGGCGCCGGTCGCACGCGCCGGTCTTCTGGCTGCTCTTCGGTGGCGGCGGTCTGCTCGCCGCGCTCTTCGGCACGGCGCTGGTGTTCATCACCGGCTTCGCCGCGCCGCTCGACTGGCCCGTCGGCCGACTGCTCGGCGACTTCGCTCGCGTGCAGGCGTTCGCCGGCCAGCCGATCGTGCGTCTCGTGCTGTGGGGCATCGTCTCGCTCTTCGCGTGGCACGCCGTGCATCGCATCCTGCACAGCCTGCACGACGTGGGCGTGCACGGCGGCCGGGCCACCGCCTGGGCGTGCTACGGCGCCGCCGGGGTGGTCACGCTCGTCGCCGGCGGGGCGCTGCTGGGGCTCTGAACCCCGGGACAGGCCGGTGCGGCCGCCCGGGAACGGCGCCACGGGCGGGGCCGGCGCGCCCGCCCGACAATGCCCGCTCGCCGTACCCGGGAGCGTGGCATGCAACGTCGAGCCTTCGTCCTGTCCGCCGCCGCCGTGGCCTCGATGCGTGCGCACGCGCTGTCCGAAGCCGACGCCGCCAGCGGCATCCGCGCCGCGCTCGAGCGCGGCGCGCTCGCCGCCGTCGGCCTGCTCGGGCGCGAGAACGGCTTCCTCGGCAACGAGCGCGTGCGCATCCCGCTGCCCGACTTCCTCGACGACACGGCGAAGTTCCTGCGCGCCATCGGCCAGCGCCGGCGCGTCGACGAGCTCGTCACGTCGATGAACCGCGCCGCCGAGCAGGCCGTGCCGATGGGCAAGGCACTGCTGGTGGACGCGGCGCGCAAGATCAGCTTGCAGGACGCCATCCGCATCGTGCGCGGCAGCGGCACCTCCGTCACCGACTACTTCGCCGAGAAGACGCGCGAGCCGCTCGGCGTGAAGTTCCTGCCCATCGTCACCGAGGCCACGCGCAAGGTGTCGCTGGCCGCGCGCTACAACGCCTTCGCCGACAAGGCGAGCGCCTTCGGCCTGGTGAAACCGGAGCAGGCGAACCTGCAGCAGTACATCACCGGCAAGGCGCTCGACGGGCTCTTCTTCATGATCGGCGAGGAGGAGAAGAAGATCCGCGCCGACCCCGTGCGCACCGGCAGCCGCATCCTGCAGGCGGTGTTCGGGAAGTAGGGCGCGCAGCCAGCGGCCGACCGCGCAGCGCAACGACAAGACCGCAACAAGACGACGGAGACCTGCGATGATCACCGTGCTTCACGAGCAGCGCGCGACACCCTGCCCCGAAGGGCAGGCCGCGGGCGACGGGCTGTGGCTCGACGCCGCGGCCATCGAGCGCGCCACCGGCTGGGCCTGGAAGCCCGAGGGGCTGTGCCACGGCGACACCTGCGTGCCGCTGCCGCCGGCCGGCGCCGATGCCCTCGTTCGCGACGGCCGCCTGGACCTGGCCGCGGTGTGGCGCCGCAGCGGGCAGCCCGTCGTGCACGACGCCGCGTCGCGGACCTGGGTGCTGGGCACCGGCGCCACGCAGCGCGCCGCGGCGATGGCCACGCTCGAAGCGCCGGACTTCGAGCTGCCCGACCTCGACGGGCGCCGGCACCGCCTCTCTTCGTTCCGCGGGCGCAAGGTCTTCCTCGCCACCTGGGCTTCGTGGTGAGGGTGCCGCGCTGACTTGCCCGTGTGGCAGTCGCTGCAGCAGTCGCTGGCCGAGGAGCTGAAGGACCCGGCGTTCACGGTGCTGGCCGTCGCCCTCGACCAGCCCGAGGCGGCGCGGCCGTGGATCGAAGCCGCGAAGCCTTCGTACCCCTGCCTGATCGACCGCGAGCACCATGTCGCCGACCTGTACAACCTGGTGAACGTGCCGCAGGCGGTGTGGATCGACGAACGCGGCCGCATCGTGCGCCCGCCCGAGACCGCCGGTTCGATCGACTCGTTCCGCGCGATGGACCGCAGGACTTTCGTGGTGCCCGAGGCGGCGATCGCCGCGCGCCACCGCGCCAAGGCCGCCTACGTCGACGCCGTGCGCGACTGGGTGCGGCGCGGCCCGGCCAGCGTGCACGTGCTCGACGCCGGGCGCGCCGCGGCGAAGCTCGGCGTGCCAAAGGACGACATCGCGCTGGCGCACGCGCACTTCCGCCTCGGCTGCCACCTGCTGCGCCAGGGCCACGCCGACGAAGCGCAGGCGCAGATGGCCGAGGCCTCGCGGCTGCACCCCGACTCGTGGGCGATGTGGCGGCAGGCCGCCGCAAGAGACGCACGCGGCCTGGCTGCCGGGCCCGAGTTCTGGGCGCGGGTCGATGCGCTCGGCGACAAGCCCTACTACCCACCTGCCGACATCGCCGCGTTGCCCGCGGCCGGCGCCGAGTGAGCGCGGAACGCAGCGGCGCGCCGCCCGACGACGGCCGGGTGCTCGACGTCGCCATCGTCGGCGGCGGCCTGTGCGGCGTGGTGGCGCTGCGCTATGCGCGCAAGGCCGGCCTGGACGCCGTCGTGCTGGAGCGGGAAGGCCGCGTCGGCGGGTTGTGGTGCCGCGTGCCGGCGTGGCAGGACATCCAGATCAGCCCCGCCGACTGGACGCTCGGCGACCTGCCGCTTCGCGGCTCCACGCAGCCGCACATCCTGGCCAACATCGAGGCGTGGGTCGAGCGCTTCGCCCTCGGCTCGGGCATCCGGCTCAACACGCCGGTGCAGTGCGCCCGCCGGGCCGGCACGGCCTGGGAACTGGCGACGCCTCACGGCATCGTCCGTGCCCGCCACCTCATCGCCGCGACGGGTGCGCACAACACGCCGGTGCTGCCGGACATCACGCGCAACGCGAGCACGGTGCGCGAGTTCCACTCGAGCGCGCTGCACGAGCCCGAGCTGCTGAGCGGCCGCCACGTGCTCGTCGTCGGCGGCGGGGCCTCGGCCTTCGACCTGCTGGAGCTGTGCTTCCAGCACGGCGCGCGCCACGTGGCGTGGGCCTACCGCGGCCTGCGCTGGTTCCTGCCGACGAGCAAACCCAAGCCCATCGCCGGCAGCGTGCGCGGCTTCGCGCGGCTGCAGGCCAGCGGCAAGACGACCGCCGAGCAGAGCGCGGCCATCGGCGGCGACATGCGCGAGCGCTACGCGAAGTTCGGCATCGCCGACATCATGCCGGCCCGGCCGTTCGACGTGGAGCACGACCAGCTGATGCCCGGCCGGGCCGGCATGCTGGCGAACTTCGCGCGCATCGAGCGCCACCGCGCCGGCGTCGAGCGCATCGAAGGCGGCACCGTCACGCTCGGCGGCGGGCACCGGCTCGAGCACGTGGACCTGCTGCTCTGGGGCACGGGCTACACGGTGGACCTGTCGTACTTCGAAGCGCCCGAGATCGCCTCGATCCGCACGCTGGAAGCGCTGACCGCCCGCTGCCGCGGCATCGTGCGCAGCGCCGACGCGCCCAACCTCTACTTCCCCGGCGTCGGCCTCGACGGCATCGGCTCGGCGCCCTGGGCCTACTCGCTGCTCGCCCGCTCGATCATGTCGCACATCCGCGGCACGGCCGACCTCGGCGACGAGGTGCGCAACCGCCGGACGAACCACTTCGACCTCGTCGAGTACCTGGCGCCGCGCGACCCGGCGAGTTATCCGCCGGACAGCTGGCGCGCCCTGTACCGGGCCATCGCGCTGGACACGCCGGACGGGCAGCCGTACGCCATTCCCTGAGTGCGCCACCGCCGATCCGGCAGCGTGCCGAGGCGCCCCCTGGGCCGGTGGCGACGGCGAGCCCGCGGGCGGGCCGAAGTCGGTCGGCGTTCCGGCATGACGCGCATCAAGGATCTCCCGCAGGGGAGTGCCAGACTGGCAGCGAAACTCGCCAAAGGGGGTGTGCCGTGTCGTACACACCAAGCCCCGGCCAGGCGGCCGGAGCCGACGCCCCGCTGCAGGACTTCTCCAGGTGCCACGTCGGGTTCGTGACGCTGCTCGAGTCCTCGCTGCGGCTGCCCGAGATGGTCGCCACCGCCGCTGGGGCGCGCGCGTGCGCTGCCGACGTGGTGAAGATGTTCCGCGACCGCCTGCTCGCCCACCACGACGACGAGGAGCGCGACCTGTTCCCGGCCGTCCTCCAGGTGGTGCGGCCGGGTGCCGAGGAGGACCGGGCCCGGGCCATGGTCGAGCAGCTGGTGCGCGAGCACCGGGAGATCGCCCAGGTCTGGCAACAGCTGGAGCCGGCCGTGCAGGGCATCGCGAACGGCTACCTGCCCCGGCTGGACGCCACGCTGCTGCACGAACTGGTGAGGCGCTTCAACGAGCACGTGCGCACCGAGGAGGAGGAGTTCCTGCCCTTCGCGCAGCAGGTCCTGGCGCGCGAGGCCGGGGACATGGCCGCGCTGGGCCTGTCGCTGCACCGGCGCCATGAGGTCCAGGAAGTGATGGTGACGGCGGCGATCTACGGCGCCAGCTGAGCCTGCGCGGCGGCGCAGCGCCGGGCGTCCCCGGTGCGCCCGTGCGGTCCGGACCGCGGGAAGCGCGATTCGTCGCACGCGGGCCGGCTGCGGGCACCTGCTCGCCTAGGATCGTTGCCCTCGATCCAGCCCCGGGGCCGGCGCGGCCGGCCGAGCACGATGCCTGCTTTCATGTTCAGGACCCTCTGCCGCGCCTGCGCGCGCATGGCCGCGGCTGGCGCTGCCGCCGGCGCTCTCGCTTCCGTCTCCCCTCTCGCCGTCACCTTCGCGATCACCAGCCTCGGCCTGGCGACTGCCGCCGCCTGGGCGCAGGCCACCCAGCCGCGCATCGAGAAGGCGGCCGACCTGCCGCGCTTCACCTACAAGGTCGCGGGCCCGCTCGAGGACATCGTGCGCTCGGCCGACAGGTTCGCGCCGTTCGCGGCGGCGCTGCGGCGCGACACGCAGGGCGTGCTCGACGCCTACGACATCCCCGACCACGCGACCAAGCGCGACCTCGTCACGCGCATCGCCCTGCTCGATTACCTCGACGGCCGCTACGACGAGGCGCTCGCGCGCGCCGAGGAAGTGCGCGGCCTGCAGGACAAGCCCGCCGACAAGCTGCTCTCGGGCCTGCGGCTGCGCGTGATGGCCGCCGCCGCCAAGGCACACGGCCCGGCCGGCGAGGCCTTCCAGCGCGCCGTGGCCGAGGGCATCGCGCGCGAGCTGGCGCCGCTGCCCTATGCGGTGATCGCCAACGACATCCGCGAGCTCAAGCAAGGGGCCGAGCTCATCGGCGAGGGGCTGATCCTCGGCCGCGTGCGCGAGGTGATGCAGCCCATCGCCACCAGCACCGGCGCGCTGAGCTCGGACTTCGCGCCGGGCCTCGTCTACGCGCGCTTCGGCCTGCTGGCCACGCTGCCGCTGAAGGCCACCTTCACGGCCGCCTTCGGCGCCTATCTCGATGCGCACAAGGTGGTGAAGCCCGACATCTGGGCCGCGCGCGAGGCCGTGCTCGACCCCGCGGCCTGGCCGGGCCGCAAGCTGGCGCCGGTGCGCATCTCGGTGTGGGACAGCGGGGTCGACGTATCGCTCTTCGGTGACCGGGTGGTGCGCGACGCGAAGGGCCGGCCGGTCTTCATCGCCTACGACAAGTACGGCCGGCCCTCGAAGAGCCTGCTGGTGCCGCTGCCCGAGGCCGTGCGCGCGCGCCTCCCGGAGCTGACGGCGATGACCAAGGGCTTCTCGGACCCGCGCCTCTACTTCGAGATGCAGAAGAAGGCGCTCACCGAGGCCTTTGCCGGCGCGCCCGGCATCCTCTTCGTCACCGCGGCCGGCAACAGCAACAACGACCCGGCCTTCGTCGAAGACATCCCGGCGGCGATCGTGCTGCCCAACCTGCTGACCGTGGGCGCGGTGGACCAGGCGGGCGACGAGGCCAGCTTCACGAGCTGCGGCAAGATGGTGAAGGTGCACGCCAACGGCTACCAGGTGGAGAGCTACCTGCCCGGCGGCACGCGCGTGGCGCTTTCCGGCACCTCGATGGCCGCGCCGCAGGTGGCCAACCTGGCGGCCAAGCTGCTGGCGATCGACCCCGAGCTGACGCCGCCGCAGGTGATCGAGGTGATCGTGCAGACGGCGGAGCGCACGGCGGATGGGCGGCGGAACCTGATCCATCCGAAGCGGGCGGTGGAGGTGGTGAGGGGGCGGTGAGGGCGGCTGCGCTGCAACGAGTTCGTGGCCGTGGCCTCGCGCAAGCTTCGCATGCCACTCACGCGTCCCGCCCTGCACTGAAGCCGGCCGCGCCGAGCCGCACTGGGCGCGGATGGTCTTCAAGCCCCGGCAGGTCGCGCCGTTGCAGCCCTTCATGAACGCCTGGCAGGCGTCCATGTCGCGGATCTCGACGTCGAAGATCACATGCGCGCTCATCGCTCCTCCCGCCTCGGCCTGATCCTGGGCCCCGCGGCGGGCCAGGCTCAAGGCGCATCGACGCCCGTGAAGCTGAGCTCGACCCGCGCGCCGTCGGGGTCGGTGAGGAAGATCTGCCACGTGTCGCTGTCGCCGAGGCGGCGGCACTCGAAGGGCTGGCCGGCGGCCTCGAACCTTTGCTCGAAGGCGCGCAGGTCATCGGCGTTCAGGGCGAAGTGGTCGATGACGGCCCGCGCATCGCCCGTGGCCCCGTCCATGCGCGGCAGCACGTGCAGCACCGCCTCATTGCCGACGTAGAACCAGCGCCCGGGCAGCGGGATGGCCGGGCGGGGCCCCACGCGCATGCCGAGCAGGCCGCAATAGAAGCGCTCGGTGCGTTCGAAGTCGGCGCTGCGCACCGTGACGTGGCCCAGTGAGAGCAGCATGATGGGGCCCGCGGTGCTCAGGGCTTCCGGGCCATCACGGCCACCGGGTTGCCCGGGGCCGCGGCGGAGCCGGGCTTGGGTGCCCAGCGCCGGGTCTCGTTCTCGATCACCCGGGCAAAGCCGGCCGCGTTCATCACCCCGGGCATGGCGCCCATCGTCGCCACGCGTTCCTTGATGGCCGGCGTGGCCATGGCCTTCTGCAACTCGGCCTCCAGACCCTGCAGCACGGCCGATGGCGTGCCGGCGGGCGCCAGGACGCCGAACCAGGACAACGACTCGAATCCCGGCAGCCCGCTTTCGCTGACGGTGGGCAGATCGGGCGCTGCCGGGGCACGCGTGGTGGAGGACACCGCGAGGGCACGCACCTTGCCGGCCTTGATGAGCGGCAGGGCCACGGTGATGTTGCCGAACATCAGTTGCACCCGCCCGGCGATCACGTCGGGCCACGGGTTGCCGGGGTTGGGCACGTGCACCATGTCCAGCCCGGCCATGCGGTTCATCAGCTCGCCGGCCCGGTGCTGCGAGAAGCCGATGCCGCCCGACCCGTAGCTGAACTTGCCCGGCTGGCTGCGCACCAGCGCCACCAGCTCCTGCACGTTGCGCGCCGGCACGTCGTTGGCCACCACCAGCACGTTGGGCGTGATGACGAGCTGCGCGATGGGCGCGAGGTCGCGCAGCGTCTCGTAGGGCGGCTTGACGCCGTAGGCGCCGCCGGTGAGCACCAGCGCCGCGTCGCCCGACAGCAGCAGCGTGTAGCCGTCGGGCGCCGACTTCGCCACGCGGTCCACGCCGATGGTGCCGCCGGCCCCGGGCACGTTCTCCACCACCACGTTGGCGGCCATCGACTCGCCCAGGGCCGGGGCCACCAGCCGGGCCAGCACGTCGGGGGCGGTGCCGGCCGCGAAGGGCACCACCAGGCGGATGGGCTTGCTCGGGTACGCGCCCTGGGCCGAGGCCCGGGCCGGCGCTTGCGCCGCGGCCAGGCCGGGCATGGCGACCAGGGCCAGGGCCGCAGCCAGCGTCAGGTGGGTTCTGCGGTTCATGTGATCTCCTCGTGCGGTGTCGTCATGGTGGCGTGCGGCAACCCGCCCGGGCTGAGGCGGGGCTCAAGGAGTTCTCGGGGTTTCCTCAAGCGGGCTCCACCGGGCACCTATAGTGCCGGGGGTGGCGCATCTTCCACCAGATCCTCTGCCCGATCGCTTCACCGTCGGCCCCTGGCAGGTGAACGTGTCGCGCGATGAGGTGGCGGGCCTGGGCCAGGTGCACAAGCTCGAGCCGCGCGCGATGCGGCTGCTGGCCGTGCTGGCACAGGCGGGTGGCGAGGTGGTCCTGGCCGACGATCTGCTGAACGCGGTCTGGCCGGGCCTCGTCGTCACGCCCAGCTCGCTGTACGACGCCGTGGCGCAGTTGCGCAAGGTGCTGGGCCCGGATCACATCGCTACCGTGCCACGCAAGGGCTACCGCCTGGCGACGGCGGTGGCGGCGGTGACGGCGGTGACGGCGGCCGGTTCCTCCGCGGTGACGAAGGTGGCGCCCGAAGCAGCGCCATCTTCTGCCGGCCACAGCGGTCAGGCAGGCACCGCGGCCGCAGAGGCGGCCGAACCCCGCCTCGGCCCGCGCTCGGTGGCCGTGCTGCCGTTCGTGATGCGCGGGGTGCCCGACTCGCTGTCGTTCCTGAGCGAGAGCCTCACGGGAGCCTTGATCTCCGAACTGTCGCGCCAGCCGGGGCTGGTGGTGGTGGCGCTGGGCACGATGCTCACCTTCGGGCAGCGCCACCCGCCGCCGCAGACGCTGGCCACCGACCTCGGCGTGCGCTACGTCGTCGACGGCCAGCTCGAGCAGCGCGGCGAGACGCTGCCCACGTTGCATGTGGGCGTGCAGGTCGTCGACGGCCGCCGTGGCACGCAGACCTGGGCCGACGAGCTGACGCTGCCGGCCAACGCCTGGCATGCCACGGCCACCGTGGTGGTGGGCCGGCTGGCGCGCGCGCTGCGCTTCGAGCTCAACGACCTGGCCAGCCAGGAAGCCGTGGTGCCGGCCAGCGACGCCGAGGTGCAGGCGCGTGCCTTTGCCGCCCAGGCCTGGGTGCAGCTGTATGCCCGCGCGCAGACGCCCGAGACCAACCAGCGCGCCACGCGCCTGGCGCGCTCGGCGGTGGCGCTGGCGCCCGAGCTGAGCCAGGCCTGGATGTGCCTGGCCTATGCCGACTGGCGCGCCGGCAACTACCGCTGGAGCGACGAGCCGCGCGACGAGCAGCTAGCGCGCGCGCTGGCCGAAGCCGAGCGCGCGGTGGCACTCGACCCGCGCGACCCCGACGCGCACTACGTGCTGTCGCTCGCTGCGCGCAACCGCGGGCAGCGGCAGCGGGCCGACGAGGCCTTGCGCCATTGCCTGCGGCTGTCGTCGTCGTACGCGCCGGCGTACGGCCTGCTCGCCCTTTCGCTGGAGCGGCATGGGCGGCACGACGAAGCCCGCGCCTACTGCGACAAGGCCTTCGAGCTGAGCCCGCTGGAGCCCTTGCGCGTGATCTGGCACTGGGTGCGGGCGGAAGCCAGCCTGACCACCGGCGACCCCCGGGCTGCCCTGGAAGAGGCGCAGCGCGGCATGGCGGTGAACCCCTCGTACGGGCAGGTGTACGTGGCCGGTGCGATCGCCGCCTGGCGGCTGGGCGCGGTGGAGCAGGCGCACGAGTGGGTGGCCGAGTTGCGTCGGCACCCGGCCTTCTGCAGCCTGGCGGCCGTTCGCCTGACGTTCGAGCGCGGCTACGACCCGGCCTGCCTCGGGCAGCTGGAGCGGCTGCTGGACACCCTGCGCGAGGCGGGATTGCCGGCGCAGTGAAGCGTGAGGACCGTGGCCCGCGGCCGCCGGCACCGTGTGGCACCGCGCCTGAGAGATCCCTCGGGCGATCTTGAGGCGCGGCTCAGCACCTCAAGCGGGCGCACTCTCACGATGAAGGCTCCACAACCCAGGAGCCCGTCATGTCCTTCCGTTCGATCCATGCCCCGGTGCGCGGGTCTCGCACGCTCCTTGCCATCGCCTTCGGCCTGGCCGTGGCCGCCTGTGGTGGCGGGGAGGAGGAAGACTCGGCCGTGGTCTCCTCCACTTCCTCGGCCGCGCAGGCGCAGAAGCTGGCGGCGACCGCGGCGCATGCGACGCAGCCGGCGGTGGCCGCCGCTTCCGTCACCGTCGAAGGCTGCGTGCTCGACCGCCACTACATCCCCACCACCGGCACGCCGGTTCGTGCGCTCGCGGCCGACGGGCGGCTGCTCGGCAATGCGCAGAGCGACGGCCAGGGCCGCTTCACGCTGCGGCTGCCGGCACGCGGCGACGTGACGCTGCAGATCGACCGGCCATCGGGCGAATCGCTGCCGATGCGGGTGGACGCCGCGGCGTCGAAGTGGGAGACGTGCTTGCTCGACGACCAGGCTTGATGCTCTGCTGCCGCTGCGGCCGGCGGCGCCGGTCGTGCTGCAGGTCGTGCCGCAGAGGGGCTCCGGCATCCTGCTGGCGCAGGTGGTGCCGGGACTCGCGCAGCTGCGGCGGCGCCGAACGGGGGCGGGCGCTGCGAGGACCCATCGATGCGCAAACCCGGCTGCTGCACGACGCGGGCCGACCGGTCGGCTTCCCTGCGCAGGCGCCCGGCGCCTGCGCGGGGCGTGTCGGGCACGAACTCCACGTCCATCGCCAGCATCCGGGCGCGCACGTCGGGCTGTGACAGCGCCGCGCTGAAGGTCTCGTTCAAGGCACGACGAACCGGCGGAAGGGGCGGGTGCAGCGCTCGTCAGCGCTCCTGGGCGCGCGCCACGCGCTGCCCGTTGACGAAGACCTCGTTGCCGATCACCTCGATCAGCATGTCGCCGAAGCGGCTGTGCCACAGCCAGCGCAGCACGCCGTCGCTGGCCAGCGGCAGCGGCGGCTGTGCGTCCTCGGCTCCGCCGATGACGACTTCGGAGAAGGGGGGCGGTTCGGGGGCCACGGAAGGCGAGGGCAGGCGCGAAACGGCCGGCCTCGGCAGCCCGGGCGGCGCGTGTCGAAGGGAAGGGCGCCCCGCAGGCGGCGCGGGCGCGGGGCGCGGGCGAAGGGCCAGGGCGGAGGAGTTCAACACCAGGCCCACAGGCGCTGCAGCCAGCGCGGGGCACGCAGGCGCGAGGGGCGGTAGATGATCCTGAGGTCCGCAGGGCGCATGGGGCTCTCCTGAGTTGGACGAACACTGTACAAACAAACAGTACCGGCGTCCACCGGTGTGCGCCACCTCGCCGAGTCGGTCGCATCGGCCCGCCGGGCCGGTGCGGTCATCACGCCGCGCCGGCCCGCCCCGGCTCGCCGGGCCGGCTTGGGCCTGCGCATGCCGCCTCTCCGCGGCGCGCGCGGCGGCATTCCGTTACGAACTTCGCGCCCAGGGTGGAACTAGGTCACGCATCGGCGCGACCGTCGGCCGGGCCTAGGGGGACGGCACCGTGCAGGCGGGCGCAAGAATGCCCCGCATCGCCACGGCCGCGCCACGCCGACCAGGAAGGCTCCGCGATGCGTACCCCGCTGGGTTCCCTGTCGCCGCTGCGGCTGCTCGCGGCCTCGTCGCCGCTGTACGACGACGACGGCGCCGATGCCGGCCGGCTGCGCGCCGCGATGCTGGGCGCCGTGATGCGCATGACGCCGCTGGTGATGGTGGCCAACGTCGGCTGCGCACTCGTCATCGTCTGGGCCTTCGCGCCGGCGCTGCCCCGCGGCATCGGCGTGTGGGCGGCGCTGCTGGCGGCCACGGCGGCGGTGCCGCTGCGCGCCTGGTGGCGCGGGCGCGGGCGTGTGCACGAGACGGTGTCGCGGCGCGCCGTGCGCCAGGCCACCTGGCACGCGGCGGCGCTGGCGGCGCTGTGGGCGGTGGTGCCGCTCGCCTGGTTCCCCGGCGCGGCGCCGCACCAGCAGGTGCAGATCGCCATCGTCACCACCGGCATGATGGGCGCCGGCGCGTTCCTGCTCAACCCGCTGCCGCGCGCCTGCCTCGCCTACCTCGCCATCTACAGCGTCGCCGGTGTCGGCGCGCTGCTTGCCGACGGCAACCCGGCCTTCGCCGGCGTCGTGGCCATGCTCGCCTTCTACGCCAGCGTGCTGGCGTTCGGCGCCTTGGCCGCCGGCTACCGGCACCTGGCGCTGCTGCGCTCGCAGGCCGAGACGGCGCGCCAGCAGCGCATGCTGGCGCTGCTGCTGCAGGACTTCGAGCAGCACGCCGACGAGGCGCTGTGGCAGACCGATGCCGAAGGCCGCCTGGTGCACGTCTCGCCGCGCCTGGCCGAGCTGCTGGGGCTCGGTGCCGAAGCGCTGGTGGGGCGGCCGCTGCTGGCGCTGCTCGACGAGCGCGGCGTCGCCGACGACCCGGGCCGCGAGGCGCTGCGCCGCGCGCTGGCCGACGTGCGCAGCGTGCGCGACCTGCCGCTCAGGCTGGCCGTCGGCGGCCAGGTGCGCCACCTCGCGGTGCGCGCCAAGCGCGTGTTCGGCGAAACCGGCCAGGCCGAAGGCTGGCGCGGCGTGCTCGCCGACGTCACCGAGCGCGTGCTCGACCAGCAGCGCCTGCACACGATGGCGCATACCGACGCGCTCACGGGGCTGGCCAACCGGCTGACGCTGACCGACGCGCTCGCCGCCTGCCTGAACGAGGGCCGGCCGGGGGCGCTGCTGCTGCTCGACCTGGACGACTTCAAGGAAGTGAACGACACGCTCGGCCACAGCGCCGGCGACGAGCTGCTGCGCGGCGTGGCGCAGCGGCTGCGCGAAGGCCTGCGCCCGGGCGACCTGGTGGCACGCCTGGGCGGCGACGAGTTCGCGGTGCTGATGCAGCACAGCGCCCGCATCGAGGACGCCGAGGCGCTGGCGGCGCGCCTGGGCGCGGCGATCGCCGCGCCGTTCGAGGTGATGGGGCGCCAGCTGCACATCGGCGGCAGCGTGGGCGTGGCGCCGATCCGCGCGCCGGCGGCGTCGGCCGGTGGCGCGGGGCCGACGGTGGACGAGCTCTTCATCCAGGCCGACAGCGCGCTCTATGCGGCGAAGGAGGCGGGCCGCGGGCGCCACGTCGTGCACACGCCGGGGCTGGGCGAGCGCACGCGCCGCCGCGCCGCCATCGAGCGTGCGCTGGCGCAGGCGGTGACGCACGGCGAGCTGTCGCTGCACTGGCAGCCGCGGGTCGAGATCGCTTCGTGGAACGTCGTCGGCGCCGAGGCGCTGCTGCGCTGGGAGGCGCCGGACCTGGGCAACGTGCCGCCGGCGGAGTTCATCGGCGTGGCCGAGCGCTGCGGCCTCATCGAGCCGATCGGCCGCTTCGCGCTTCAACGCGCCTGCGCCGAGGCGGCGGCGGCGCTGGGCAACCTCGTCGTGTCGGTCAACGTCTCGCCGCTGCAGCTGCGCGCGGCCGGCTTCGTCGACCTCGTGCGCGACGTGCTGCGCGACACCGGCCTGCCCGCGGCGCGGCTGGAGCTGGAAGTGACCGAGGCCGTCTTCGGCGAAGGCGGCGGCGTGGAGGCGGTGGCGCAGCTGCACGCGCTGCGCGACCTGGGCGTGCAGGTGGCGCTGGACGACTTCGGCCTCGGGCCGGCTTCGCTGGCGTGCCTGAGGCGCTTTCCGTTCGACACGCTGAAGATCGACGCGGCCTTCGTCGGCGGCGCATCGGGCCACGGCACGCAGGAAGAGGCGCGGGCGCTCGTGCAGGCCCTGGCGCGGCTGGCCGCCACGCTGCACATGCGCACGGTGTGCGAGGGCGTGGAAACCGGCTCGCAGCTCGCGGCGCTGGCAGCGGCCGGCTGCGAGCAGGTGCAGGGCTACCTGGCGGCACCGCCGCGGCCGCTGGCGCTGTTCGGCGAGCTGCTGCGCGAATGGCCGCAGGCGCGGCCGGGCGTCGCCGCGCTGCACTGAGCGGCGCCCGCAAGTTGGCGACGCGGCCGCGCGATGCCGGGCGGCCGCGCTGGCAGCGGCAGAATGCGCGCGGGCTCTTCAACACCGGAACGACCACATGAACCTGGCCAGGCTCGCGGGCATCGTCCTCATCGCCGCCGGCGTGCTGGCGCTGGTGTACGGCGGCTTCACCTACACGCGCAAGTCGCACGACCTGAAGCTCGGGCCGATCGAGCTCTCGATGAAGGAGAAGGAGACGGTCAACGTGCCGGTATGGGCGGGCGTAGGCGCCATCGTCGCCGGGGCCGTGCTGCTGCTGGCCGGCGGGCGGCGCTGACGCTCGCAAGCGATGCCGCCGTCGCTGCCGCCCTAGCCTTCCTCGAAACACACCGAGACCTGCCGATGCCCACCGCCTTCGCCACGCTGATGCTGCCCGCCGAGCGCACCGTCGCCGCGCCGGACGGCTCCGACGTGCGCGTGCTGCTCGGCCTGGCCGGCGGCGGCATGGCGCACTTCTCGCTGCCGGCCGGGGCGGTGTCGAAGGCCGTCGCGCACCGCACGGTGGAGGAGATCTGGTACGTCACCGCGGGTGCGGGCGAGATGTGGCGCCGCCAGGGCGCCCGCGAGGAAGTCGTGGCGCTGTGCGCCGGCGTGAGCCTCACCGTCCCGCTGGGCACCCAGTTCCAGTTCCGCGCTGCCGCGCACGCCGGGCTCGAGGCGGTGGCGGTGACGATGCCGCCGTGGCCCGGCGACGGCGAGGCCATCGAGGCGAGCGGACCATGGGCGCCGACGGTCGCGTGAAGCGCGCGGGCGGCCTCGCCGCGCTGCCGGCGCCGCTGTGTCCGCTGTGCGGCCAGCCGAACGACTGTGCGCCCGCGCGTTGCGGCGACCTGGACACGCCGTGCTGGTGCCGCGACGTGCGCATCGCGCCCGAGGCGCTGGCGCGCGTGCCGCCGGCGCTGCGCAACCGCGCCTGCCTGTGCCGGCGCTGTGCCGGCGCGGAAGACCCGGCCGCGCCGTCGGGGTGAGGCGGGCCGAGGCGGACCGAACGGGACCGAAGAAGACCGAAGAAGACCGACGAGGACCAGAGAGAAACCGAAAGGGATTCGCGGAGAAAGCCATGTCGTCACCCACCCTCGCCGCGCTCGCCGGCTTCGTCGCCTGGACACTGGCGCTGCTCGTGCTGATGGAGGTGCTGCGTGCGCGCCTCGTGCTGAGGAAGGAAGTGCCTGCCAACGGCTTCCGCCCCGACAACGCGAACCTGTCGCCGTTCATGCAGCGGCTGGCGCGCGCGCACGCCAACTGTCTCGAGGGGCTGCCGGTGTTCGGCGGGCTGATGGTCGTGGCGCTGCTGGCGCAGCGCGGCGCCGTCACCGACCCGCTGGCGCCGGTGCTGCTGGGCGCGCGCATCGTGCAGTCGGTGGTGCACCTGGCCTCGCTCAGCGTGCTGGCCGTCAACGTGCGCTTCGCCGCGTTCGCCGTGCAGATGGCGATCGGCGTGTGGTGGTGCGTGCGGCTGCTGCTCGGCTGAGAAGCTGTGAACGAACCCTCCACGCCCGCTCGTCACGCCAAACGACGCCCGCTCGTCGTTGCAAATGCTCGCCATAGCCCGAGCTATGGCTGCGCTTTGCGCCTAGATCGGGCGCCGTTTGGCGTGCCGCTCGGGCGCGGCCGGTTCATTCACAGCTTCTGAGCGTGGGAGCCCACGGCACGGGTGACGGCCATGCCCACCTTCGTCGCCCTGCTGCGCGGCGTGAACGTCGGCGGCGCCAGGCGTGTGCCGATGGGCGAGTGGCGCGCGCAGCTCGAGGGCCTCGGCTACACCGCCGTGGCGACGCTGCTGGCGAGCGGCAACGCCGTCTTCCGCGCCGCGCGCGGCAGCGGCCGGCAGCATGCGGCGGCCATCGCGAAAGCGCTCGCCGAGGGCCTGGGCATCGAGGTGCCGGTGATCGTCAAGTCGGCGAGCGAGCTCGCCGCCATCGTCGAGGGCAACCCGCTTGCCGGCGAGGCGCCCGACCCCTCGCGCCTGCTCGTCGCCTTCGCGGCCGACGCGGCGGGGCTGGCGACGCTGGCGCCGGTGGGCGAGCTCGCCGTGCCGCCCGAGCGCTTCGTGCTCGGCACGCACGCGGCGTACCTGCACTGCCCCGCGGGCATCCTGGCCAGCCGCGCCGGCGAGGCGCTGCTCGGCCGCGCCGGGCGCGGCGCGACGACGCGCAACTGGGCGACGACGCTGAAGCTGCACGCGCTGGCCGGCGGCCAGGGCTGAAGGCGCGGCGGGTGCCGCGGCTCCAGCGGCCGCGCGTCGCGGTGCAGCCCCCGCGTCACAATCCGGCCCCCGGGGTGCGCCACCCCGAACCCGCGAAGCGAGGCACCCATGATCCGTGGCATGCACGCGATGTTCTATTCGTCGGAAGCGCAAGCGCTGCGCGCCTTCATCCGCGACAAGCTCGGCTTCAGCGGCACCGACGTCGGCGGCGGCTGGCTCATCTTCGATGCCCCCGAGGCCGACCTCGGCGTGCACCCCACCGAGGGCGGCGACGCCCCGTCGGGCACCGCCGAGGTCTCCTTCTACTGCGACGACATCGAGGCCACGGTGGCCGAGCTGAAGCGCCGCGGCGTCGAGTTCGTGCAGCCGGTCGAGGACCACGGCTACGGCCTCGTCACCTACTTCAAGGTGCCGGGCGCCTTCAACGTGCAGCTGTACCAGCCGCACTACCGCAAGGGTGGCGGCAAGGCGGGCTGAGCCGCCGATCCGCACGCTTGCGGGCACCGCCGCGCACACGACACGCTCACGAGGGACCATGGCGCTGCCCGCCGCCGACGAGGTGATCCGCTTCTGGTTCGGCGACCCGCCGGCCGACGCGCCGCGCGCCGAGTGGTTCCGCAAGGACGACACGTTCGACGCGCAGATCCGCACGCGCTTCGGCGCGCGCATCGAAGAGGCGCTGGCCGGCGGCCTGCGCGCCTGGGACGCCACGCCGAGCGGCGCGCTCGCCCGCATCGTCGTGCTCGACCAGTTCACGCGCAACACCTTCCGCGGCGCGGCGCGCGCCTTCGCCGGCGACGCGCTGGCGCTCGCCGCCGCACGCGCGCTGGTGGCGCGCGGCGACGACCGCCGGCTCACCGGCACGATGCGCACCTTCGCCTACCTGCCGTTCGAGCACGCCGAGGACGCCACGGCGCAGGCCGAGTCGCTGCGCCTGTTCGGGCAGCTGGCCGCCGAAGAGCCGCGCCATGCCGACGCACTGGAGTGGGCGCGCAAGCACGCGGTGATCATCGAACGTTTCGGCCGCTACCCGCACCGCAACGCCGCGCTCGGGCGAGAGTCGACGGCCGAGGAGGCCGAGTTCCTGAGGCAGCCCGGCTCGTCGTTCTGAACGTCCCGGGCCGGTGACCGCGCCCGGCGTTCGCGAAGAAGCTGTGGGCGGCCCACGATCACGGCGCGCCGGGCCGCTGCCGTGGGGCCGCTCAGGGCATGGCACCCGAACACACGACGGCAGTCCGAGTGAACGTCACCGTCGCCGCCGCACCTCGGGTGCCATGCCCTGAGCGGCCCCCCGCGGCCTCGGACATGCGCGCCACGATCCCGCACGAAGGCAGGTTCGGTTTCCCGAGAGGCCCGCGGCCCGCACAGGCCCGGCCCGCGGTCGCTCAGAGCTGCTTGTAGAAGAAGGTCGTCGCGCAGTAGCCGCCCTGCGGCATCAGCGCGTAGCGCGGCACCGAGCCGACGGCCGTCCACCCGGCGCGTGCGTACAGCCGCTCGGCATCGCCGCCCGTGACCGTGTCGAGCACCAGCGTGTCGCGGCGCTCGGCGCGCGCGACGTCGTCCAGCGCCTGCAGCAGCAGTGCACCAACGCCGCGCCGGCGCACGCCGCGGTGCACGAGCATCTTCGCCACGTCGGCGCGGTGCGGCTGGTTCTCCGGCAGGGCCAGGACGAGCTGCAGGGTGCCGACGACGCGGCCGCCCTGCGCCGTGTCCTCGGCGACGAGCAATGCACGTTCGCCGCGCCGCACGCCTTCGGCGACGCCGCGCCAGAAGGCGAGGGCGCGTTCGCGCGGCAGCGGCCACATGAAGCTCACCGACGCGCCACCCTCGACGCAGTCGAGCAGCACGTCGGCCAGCGGGGCCACCATCGCCTCGGCCTCGTCGCCGTGCACGCGGCGCACCGTGATGGCGCCGGCCGCAGAGGCAGGGGCGTCCGAGGTGTCCGGGGCGTGCGGAGCGTATGAAGGGGTCATCGCGCGGGGGCGGGCCTGTGGCGCGGGCATCATAGGGGCCGCCCGGGCCGCACCGGGCCGGACCGTGCCGTACCGGGGCCACGATGCAGGGCCCGGCGCGGCCTGCGGCCGCATGCGGCTGCACACCCCGCCGCGCCTTCACGCCCCGCTGCCGAGCATGCCTTCGCCCCACCGTCCGCCACCAGCCCGCATGTTCGACGTCCGCGTGCGCCGCTGGCTGGTGGTCGTGCTGTGTGCGGCCGTCGTGCCGGGCGCGCTGTGGCTGCTGCTCGCGCCGCGGGGCGAAGCCCCGGCGCCGGAGGTGGCGCAGGTGCCCGACTTCCAGCGCAGCGGCCCGCTCGCCAACCCGTGGGGCCATGGCGTGCCGGTGCAGGGCGCCGATGCGCCGGCCGCGGCGTCGGCGGCCGGCGCGTCGGCCGCGGCGGGTGCCGCCGTCGCGTCGTCGTCGCCGGCGGCGGCAAGGGCTGCGCCGACGCGCGAGTCGCTGCGCGACACGCTGGCCGCATTGCG
The DNA here is from genome assembly GCA_026125665.1 of Rubrivivax sp. Taxonomy (GTDB): domain Bacteria; phylum Pseudomonadota; class Gammaproteobacteria; order Burkholderiales; family Burkholderiaceae_C; genus Rubrivivax. The sequence continues at coordinate 14,100 of JAHCKS010000033.1, read as the reverse complement.
CGATGCAGGCACTGCCGCCGCGTTCGTCACCACGGCCATCGAGCGCGGCGAGCCGAGCGCGCTGGCCGTGGCGTGGATGGTCGAGCGGCATTGCCGGCAGCGCCTGCACTGGCAGCAGATCGCGCAGTGGCGGCAGCGCGCCGGCCAGGCGACGGCGGCCATCGGCGCGCGTGGTTCCGGCGCCGCCAACGCGGCCGCCACGGAGGCGCTGTCGCGTTGCGACGCGCTGCCCGATGCCGCGGCCCTCGACGCGGCGCTGGAAGCCGCGGGTTTCCCGGCCACCGACGACAACGTGGTCGAGATGACGCGCCGCCCCGTCGACCTGACGCTCGCGCTGGCGGTCGGCGACCCGCTGCTCATGGCCGAGGTGGTGGACGCGAGCTCGGCCGAGCGCATCGGCGCACGCCTGCAGGCCTGGGGCGCCGATCCGCGCGACCTGCAGCCGGACACGCAGCGCGCCGCGCTGTGGCTCGCCACCTGCTACCCGCGCGACGCACGCGGCCAGCCGCTCGTCAACGCCGCGGGCCTGCAGCCGGCCTGCCGCGATCATCCGGCGCTGTGGCATGCCTGCATGCACCAGGGGCTGTGCGACGCGCGCGACCTGCGCGACATGCTGCTGCGCACACTGCCGCCGGCGGCGCTCGCCGCCAGCGAACGGCTGGCGCGTGAGCTGGCTGCGCGTGTGGCGCGGTGAGGTGTGCCGGAACGATCGCACGCGGACTCGAGGTTGTGGCGCGCCAAGGACGCCGGGCGATCGGCTCCGCGAATGTCCTCTTCGAGCGGTCCAGCTTCGCTGGTCCCCTCGATGCCCCCTTGATTTCGCTGCGCCGACCACCCCGCCGGCCCGATCCCGCCACCGCCCGTCGAAGTGCGAACTGGCGGGACCGAGCCCGGTCAATCGATCGCGACGTGATGTGAGCCGCCGCGTCCCTCGGCGAGCCACGCCTCGCGCAGCTCGCGCCGCAGCACCTTGCCGATGGCGCTCCGCGGCAGATCGGGCACGATGCGCAGTGCCGCCAGGCGTTGCGTCTTGCCCAGATGCGCGTTGGCCCACGCGCGCAGCGCCTCGGCATCGGGCGCCAAGTCGCCATCGGCGTCCGCCTCGCGCAGCACCACCGCGGCCACCGGCGTTTCACCCCACTGCTCGCTCGGCACGCCGAACACCGCCACGTCGGCCACCGCCGGGTGGCGGCGCAGCACCGCCTCGAGGTCGCTCGGGTAGATGTTGAAGCCGCCGCTGATGACCATGTCCTTGCGGCGGTCGGTCAGCACGAGGAAGCCGTCGGCGTCGAAGTGGCCGATGTCGCCGGTGCGGATGTAGCGCCGGCCCTCGGCGTCGAACCACTCGGCCTCGGCCGTCAGCGCCGGCTGGCGGTGGTAGCCGGTCATCATGCCGGGCGAACGGCCGACGACCTCGCCGGTGGCGCTTTCGCGCCCCGGCTCGCGCGGCAGCTCGCGGCCGGCTTCGTCGACGAGGCGGATGTCGTGCCCCTCGGCCGGCTGGCCCACGGTGTGCAGCTTCGTCGGGTGCAGGTGGCAATGCAGGATGCAGGTGCCGCCGCCTTCGGTGAGGCCGTAGTACTCGACGAGGCCGCCCGGCCAGCGCCGCAGCACCTCGGCCTTCAGCTCGGCGTGGAACGGCGCGCTCGTGCAGAACTTGGCCACGAAGCTCGAGAGGTCGAACTCGTCGAAGCGCGGGTGCGCGAGCAGCCGCCGGTACTGCACCGGCACCAGCATCGTGTGCGTGGCGCGGTGGCGCTCGGCGAGCTGCAGGTAAGCCAGCGCGTCGAACTTCTTCATCAGCACCACCGCGCCGCCCCAGGCGAGCGAAGGGATGACGCTGACGAGCGTGGTGTTGCTGTACAGCGGCGTGGCCGCGAGCGTCACCGAGCCCGGCCCGTAGCCGCTGGCCGAGCCGCGGCGGATGTGCGCCCAGCGCATCGCGTGCGGCTGCACGATGCCCTTGGGCGTGCCGGTGGTGCCCGACGAGTAGATGATGTTGAACGGCCACGCAGGGTCGATGCGCACCGGCGCCGGGCGCGCGCCCGCGGGTGCGAGCCACCCGTCGAACGCCGCGCCGCCCGCGCTGCCGTCGAGGTGCACGCAGCGCGGCGCAGGCGCGGTCCGCACCGGCCCCGCGACACCGGCCAGCGCCGCGGCGCCGTCGGCATCGACGAAGGCGACGCGCGCGCCGCAGTCGGCGAGCATGTCGGCCAGTTGCTGCGGCGTGGACGACGGCGCGAGCGGCGCCACGGCGAGGCCGGCGCGCAGCGCACCCGCGAAGACGCACAGGACCTCGACGCTCGCCGCCGCGACGACGGCCACGGCGTCGCCCGGGCCGAGGCCTTCACGCTGCAGCGTGGCGGCAACGCGGTCGACGGCGGCATCGAAGGCCGCGAAGTCGAGGGTCCGCTCGCCGTCGATGACGGCGGGCGAGTGCGGGTGCCGCCGCGCCGCCTCGGCCAGCATGCCGGGCAGGTCGAGGAACCCGGCCTCGGCGCGGGCGTCGGCCACGGCGTTCATCGCGTCATCCGCGTGCTGCGCATGCCCACACGCGTCGGTCGGGCGGCCAGAGCTCTCATGGGCCGCGCATTCTAGGAAGGCACCCGGGCCGGGAACACATGGTGCGCGAAGGCACACTGGCGCCCCAGCATGACGAGCTTCGGCACGCCACCCGACCCCGCCCCGGCGACATCGGCCGCGCGGCGCGCCCGCATCGAGCCGGTGGCGCTCGTCGTCATCGGGGCCGGCGTCTGCGCCGCGCTGCACGTGGGCAAGCTGCCGCCGGCGATACCCGTGCTGCAGGCCGCGCTCGGCATCACGCTCGTGCAGGCGGGCTTCCTGCTGTCGATGGTGCAGCTGGCCGGCATGAGCGCCGGCGTCGCCTTCGGCGCGCTGGCCGACGGGCTGACGCCCCGCCGCAGCATGCTCGCGGGCCTGGGCGTGCTGGCGGCGGCCAGTGGCATCGGCGGCTTTGCGCAGGACGTGCTCGCCTTGATGGTGCTGCGCGCGTGCGAGGGCTTCGGCTTCCTGCTCGTCGTGCTGGCTGCGCCTTCGCTCGTACGCCGGCTCGTCGCGCCGCAGCGGCTGAACCTGGCGATGGGGCTGTGGGGCGCCTACATGCCGGTGGCCACGTCGCTGGCGCTGGCCACCGGGCCGTGGGTGCTGGCGTGGTTCGGCTGGCGGGCGTGGTGGTGGCTGCTGGCCGCCGTGACGGCGGCGACGGCGTGGTGGCTGGCGCGCGCCGTGCCCGCGGCGCCGAGCGTGCGCACCGTGTCGCAGGGCGCGGGTGTGCCGCCGGGCGCAGCTACGCCGCCTGCAGCCGTGCCGTCGCCGGCGCAGCTCGCCGCGCGCCTCGTGCGCACGCTGGCCGCACCGGGGCCCTGGCTGCTGGCCACGGCCTTCGCCGTGTACGCGGCGCAGTGGCTGGCCGTGATCGGCTTCCTGCCCACCATCTACGCGCAGGGCGGCACGGCACTCGCCACCGCCGGCCTGCTGACGGCCGCGGCGGCGGCCGCGAACATCGTCGGCAACGTCGCCGGCGGCCGGCTGCTGCACGCCGGCGTGCCGCCGGTGCGCCTGCTCTTCGTCGGCTTTGCCGCGATGGGGTTCTTCGCCTGGCTGGCGTTCGCGGCGTCGGCGGGCGATGCGGCGTCACCGGCGCCGCAGCCGCTGCTGCCCGCATCGCTGCGCTTCGCTGCCGCGCTGCTGTTCTCCGGTGTCGGCGGGCTCGTCCCGGCGACGCTCTTCGCGCTGGCCGTGCGCGTCGCGCCGGGCGAGGGCACGCTCGCGACGACGGTGGGCTGGATGCAGCAGTGGTCGGCGCTGGGCCAGTTCGCCGGGCCGCCGGCGGTGGCCTGGGTGGCGGCACAGGCCGGCGGCTGGCACTTCACGTGGGTGGCGACGGGCACCTGCGCGGCGGCCGGGCTGCTGCTGGCGATGCTGCTCGGCCGGCACCTGCACCGGTGACCGGCCGGCGCGCGCGCCGCGTCAGCCCGCCAGCACCCGGCGCACCGCCTGCGCGAACGTCGCCACGTCCAGCGGCTTGCTCAGGTAGCCGTCGCAGCCCGCGTCGCGCATGCGCTGTTCGTCGCCCTTCATCGCGTAGGCCGTCACGGCGATGACCGGGATCGACGCCGTCGCCGGGTCGGCCTTCAGCTCGCGCGTCAGCTCCAGGCCGCTGGTGCCCGGCAGCTGCACGTCCATCAGCACCGCGTCGGGCCGGCGCGCGGCCAGCGCGCGGCGGAACTCGACCGCGTCGCGTGCGGTGCCGACCTCGAAGCCGTCGACCTCCAGCGCGAAGACCGCCAGCTCGAGGTTGGTCTCGTTGTCGTCGACGACGAGCACGTAGGGCGCGTGCGTGCGCGCGCAGGCTTCAGCCACCGGCGCCCTCCGGGGCAGGCGCGCCGCCGCCGGGCCAGCCTTCCAGCGAACGGCGCAGGTGCTCCAGCAGATGGCCGATCTCGGTGGTGCCCTTGGCCAGCACCGCATCGGCCTGCGCGCGCAGGCGGCGATGCTCGGCGGCGTCGAGGTCGCGGCTGGTCCACACGAACACCGGCAGGTGGCGTGCCCCGGGCCTGGCGCGCAGCTCGTCGAGCATGGCGAAGCCGTCGAGGCCGGGCATCGACAGGTCGACGATGGCCGCCGCCGGGCGCAGCGAGTCCAGCGCCCGCAGCGCCGGCGCCGCGCCTTCGAAGGCGGCCACGGTGTAGCCGGCGGCCTCGAGCGCGTCGGTGATGAGGGCACGGTCGTGCGGCTCGTCGTCCACCACCATCACCGTGGCGCCTCGTGGAGTGCCGGGGGTGCCGGGCGTGCCCGGCGGGGCCGCCAGGCCGTGCTGGCGCAGGGCGGCCACCACGGCGTCGGCACGCACGGGCTTGGCCAGCACGTCGGCCACGGCATAGGCCTGCAACGGCAGCGGGTGGCCGAGGATCGTCACCACGAGCACCGGCGTCTCGCGGTTCGGCCCGTGCTCGCGGATGTCGGCCAGCAGCTCCAGGCCCGAGCGGTCGGGCAGCATCAGGTCGAGCGTGATGGCGGTGAACGCGCGCTGGCGGGCGAGCGCCAGCGCCTCGGCGGCGTGCGTGGCCCAGACGACGGCGAAGCCGGCGGCCGACACCGCTTCGGTGAGCGCGCAGCCGTCGGGCACGCTGTCCTCGACCACCAGCACGGTGGGCACGGTGCCGCCGGTGCCGGCGCCGAGCACCTGTGCGGTTGCCGCGCCGGCCGCCGCGCCGGCCGGGGATCCGGCCACGGCCGGTGCCGCGCTCGCGGCGCGAGCCACCGTCGTGCGTGTCTGCGGCGGGGCCGGCAGCGCCGTGGCCGCGCCCGGGGCATCGGCTGCGGGGTCGGCCGTGGCATCGGCCGCGACCTCGGCCACGACCTCGGCCACGACCTCGGCCATGCGGGGCAGCAGCGCGTGGAAGGTGCTGCCCTCGCCGGGCGTGCTCGTCACGCCGACGCTGCCACCCTGCGCCTCGACCAGGCGGCGCGTCAGCGCCAGCCCGAGGCCGGTGCCGGTGTGCCGCCGCGCCAGGCCGCCGTCGAGCTGGTGGAACTCGGTGAAGAGGTGGCCGATGTCCTCGGCGCGGATGCCGATGCCGGTGTCCTGCACCTCCAGCCGCCACAGCCGCTCGTCCTCGTCGGGCCGCGCGCGCACGGCGACGCGGCCGCCATCGGGCGTGAACTTCAATGCGTTGGACAAGTAGTTGTAGAGCACCTGCTTCAGCCGCCGCGGGTCGATGACGAGGCGCTCGACCGCCGGGTCCACCTGCACGTCGATCTCCAGCCGCTTGGCCACGGCCTGCTCGCGCAGCACGGCCACGACGTCGGCGGCGAGCTCGCGCAGCGCCACCGGCTCGGGCGCGAACTCGAGCTTGCCGGCCTCGATCTTCGACAGGTCGAGGATGTCGTTGATGAGCTGCAGCAGGTGGCGGCCGCTGTCGCGGATGTGCTCGACGAACACGCGGTGCTTCGGCGAGCCGGGCGCCACCTTGCCGGCATGCATCAGGTCGGCGAAGCCGATGATCGCGTTCAGCGGCGTGCGCAGCTCGTGCGACATGTTGGCCAGGAACTCGCTCTTCAGGCGGCTGGCGGCCTGGATCTCGCGGTTCTCGGCCTGCAGCGCCAGCGCGCTGCGGCGCGCCTCCTCGGCGCGGCGCTGCGCAGAGATGTCGCGCAGGATGCGCGAGCCCCCGACGATGCGCCCGCGCGCGTCGCGCACCGGCGCCGCGGTGATCGACACCTCGAGCGCGCGCCCGTCCTTGCCGACCCGTTCGGTGTCGAAGGCCGGCACCGGCTCGCCGCGCGTCAGCGCCGAGAGCAGGCGGTCGGGCTCGGCGGCGCGTTCGGGCGGCACGAGCATGCGAATCGGCCGGCCGATGGCCTCGTCGGCCCGGTAGCCGAACATCTTCTCGGCGGCCGCGTTCCAGCTCGTGATGCGATCGTCGAGCGTCGTGCCGATGACCGCGTCGTGCGAAGAGGCGACGATGGCCGCCAGCTGGCTCGCCTGCGCCCGTGCGCGCATCTCGTCGGTGAGGTCGCGCAGCACCAGCGTCAGGCCGCGCACGTGGCCGTCGGGCGCGTGCAGCAGCGCGGGGCGGGCCTCGACCTCGGTGAGGCGGCCGTCGCGTGCCTGGCAGGTCAGGTGGCGGGCGCTCTCGGGCGTGGCGCCGATCTCCAGGTACACGTCCACCGGCGTCTTCGCGAGGTGCTCGGCGGGGCGCTGGTCGTGCCGGAACACGTCCCAGAAGCGCTTGCCGCGTGCCTCGTCCTGCGTCCAGCCGGTGATGCGCTCGGCCACCGGGTTCAGGCGCGTCACGAGGCCGGCGCGGTCGGTGGCGATGAAGCCGGCGCCGATGCTCGACAGCGTCGCCGCGAGCGACTGCTCGACGTCGGCCAGGCTCTCCTCGGCCGAGCGGCGCTGGCGGGCCTCGGCCTCGAGCCGCTCGACGGCGGCGCTCAGCTGCGCGGTGGAGGGCAGGGCGACGAGCCGCGGCAGCAGCGGCCACAGCGCCACCGCGGTGACCAGCGACACCGCCGCGGTGAAGGTCTTCACCAGCGCCTCGACCGCGTAGTCGGGGTTCCAGATGACCCAGATGCCCAGCAGGTGCGTCGTGCCGCAGGCGAAGATGAAGGCCGAGAACAGCATCAGCAGCCAGCCGAACTGCACGTCCGGGCGCCGGCGCGACAGCTGCACCAGGGCCAGCGGGATCGAGTAGTACGACGCGGCGATGACGGCGTCGGCGCCAACCATCGACCACAGCACGCCCGGCGACCACGTGAAGCAATAGCCGTGCGGCAGGAAACCGCTGGCCCCCAGGACGTTCGACAGCCACTCACCCATCGCCGCTCTCCCTGCGCGGGCGGTGCGGGGATTCCGCCCGTTATGCCGGGTGATTCTGGACCGCGAACGGGGTGCCGCCGGGTTCGGGGATTTCCCCCAGGGCGCGCGAGGCGAAGTTCTGACGGCCGACGGCGCCTTCGGCGCGACCGCCGGGGCCTCACTGCGCCGGCGGCGCGCCGTCGATGCCGTCCTGCAGCCCGAACAGCGCGCCGTAGCGCAGGCCGATGTTGGCGTGCTCGCGCATCAGCGCCTCGACGCGCGCACCCTCGCGCTGCTCGAGCGCCTCGACGATGAGGCGGTGCTGCATCTGCGCCATCTGCAGCTTGCGCCACTCGGCGCCGAGCTGGTCCTTCTGCACGCGGATGCTGTCGGCCGAGGCGAACGGCAGGTGGTTGTTGCGCGCGATGGCGTCGGCGATGACGTGCGTGCGCCCGCCGCCCTGCACGATGGCGGCGTGGAAGCGCGCGTTGAGCGCGCTCCAGCGCGCGATGCCGGCCTCGGTGAGTCGGCCGGCCACGGTGGCCGCGCCGGCCCCGGGGCGGCGACCGCCGTGCCCTTCGCGCGCGCGGCCGACGGCCCCGCCCGCGAGCACCGCCTCGCCTTCGGCCAGGCAGGCGTGCAGCTCGGCGCGCACCGCCTCGGGCAGGCCCTGCTCGGCCAGCCGCCGCGCCGCCAGCCCCTCGAGCACGCCGCGCACCTCGACCGCGGCGCGCACGTCCTCGGGCGAGAAGTCGCGCACGACGTGGCCGCGCTTGCCGGCGCGCTGCAGCAGGCCCTCCTGCGCCAGCGTGCGGAACGCCAGCCGCACCGGCGTGCGCGACACGCCGAGTGCCGCGGCCACCGCCTCTTCGGCCAGACGTTCGCCGCGCGCCAGGTGGCCCTCGGCGATGAGCTGGCGCAGCCGCGCCACGGTGCCGGCGGCACCGGCCGGCGAGGCGCTGCCCGGCCCGCGTGGGCCGGCTCCGGCGGGGGTGATTGGATCCATTGCGGCGCGCCATCTCCAGGGAAGCCCCGATGACTGTTGTCGATTCTGGCCAATAATTGGATCCAATCCATCCGGTCCGGCCCCAAGGCCGCACCCCCACCCACCGTGCCGCGCAAAGGAGCCCGCGATGACCCCCTTCCCGCGCAACGCCTGGTACGTCGCCTGCACGCCCGACGAGCTGGCCGACAAGCCGCTCGGCCGCCAGATCTGCGGCCAGCGCCTCGTGCTCTACCGCACCACCGATGGCGGCCCCGTCGCCGCGCTGGAGGACTTCTGCCCGCACCGCGGCGCGCCGCTGTCGCTGGGCACGGTGTGCGAGGGGCAGCTCGTCTGCGGCTACCACGGCCTGGTCATGGGCTGCGACGGCAGGCCGGTCGCGATGCCCGGCCAGCGCGTGAAGAGCTTCCCGGCCATCCGTGCCTTCCCGGTGCTGGAGAGGTACGGCTTCGTCTGGGTGTGGCCAGGCGACGCGGCGCTCGCCAGCCCCGAGAAGCTGCCGCTGCTGCCGTGGGCCGAGAGCCCCGAGTGGGCCTACGGCGGCGGCCTCTATCACATCGCCTGCGACTACCGGCTGATGATCGACAACCTGATGGACCTGACGCACGAGACCTACGTGCACAGCACGAGCATCGGCCAGAAGGAGATCGACGAGGCGCCGTGCGAGACGAAGTTCAGCGAGCACGAGGTGACGACGAGCCGCTTCATGCAGAACATCAAGGCGCCGCCGTTCTGGCAGATGGCGCTGCGCATGAACGGCCTGCCGGCCGACCAGCCGGTGGACCGCTGGCAGGTGTGCCACTTCACGCCGCCCAGCCACGTGATGATCGAGGTCGGCGTGGCGCTGGCCGGCCGCGGCGGCATCGACGCGCCGGCCGACAGCAAGGCAAGCGCCATCGTCGTCGACTTCATCACTCCCGAGACCGAGAGCTCGATCTGGTACTTCTGGGGCATGGCGCGCCACTTCAAGCCGCACGACGCGTCGCTGACGACGCAGATCCGCGAAGGCCAGGGCCGCATCTTCGCCGAGGACCGCGAGATGCTCGAGCGGCAGCAGCGCAACCTCGCCGAGAACCCGGCGCGCCGGCTGCTGAAGCTCAACATCGACAGCGGCGGCGTGCACTCGCGCCGCATGATCGAGCGGCTCATCGCCGCCGAGCAGGCGGCGGGCAGCGAGGCGGGCGCAACCGCGCGCGAACCGGCCGCCGCCGCGCACTGATCCCCTCGCCGGATTGCCCCCGTCACGACCCCACGAGCAAGAGAGAGCCACGATGACCGCCCGCACCACGCCCCCGTTCCGCGCCGACCATGTCGGCAGCTTCCTGCGCCCGCCGTACCTGCTCGAGGCGCGCGAGAAGAAGGCGCGCGGCGACATCACGCCCGAGCAGCTGCGCGAGGTGGAAGACCGCGCCATCACCGAGATCGTGAAGTTCCAGCGCGACTGCGGGTTGCAGTCCATCACCGACGGCGAGTTCCGCCGCACCTACTTCCACATCGACTTCCTTGACCAGCTCGGCGGCGTGAAGACCGACATCCCGGTCACCGTGAAGAAGCCCGACGGCACCGAGGAGCTGGCGCCGCCCACGATCCGCGTCGTCGGCAAGGTGCGGCACGCGAAGGACATCCAGCGCGCCGACTTCGAGTACCTGAAGCGCCAGGTCGAGGTGCACGCGCCGGGCTGCACGCCGAAGGTGACGATCCCGAGCCCGACGATGCTGCACTTCCGCGGCGGGCGCGGCGGCATCAGCCGCGAGGCCTACCCGGAGCTCGACCCCGCCTTCTACGACGACACCGCGCGCGCCTACGGCGACGAGCTGAAGAGCCTGTTCGACGCCGGCTGCCGCTACGTGCAGATGGACGACACGAACATGGCGTACCTCTGCGACCCGAAGATGCGCGAGGCGGCGCGCCAGCGCGGCGACGACCCCGACGAGCTGCCGCACCGCTATGCGCAGTTCATCAACAAGGTGGTGGCGCTCAAGCCCGCGGGCATGACGCTGGCCATGCACCTGTGCCGCGGCAACTTCAAGAGCACCTTCGCCGCGCAGGGCAACTACGAGCCGGTGGCCGAGGCGCTGCTGGCCGAGATGAACCTCGACGCGATCTTCATGGAGTACGACGACGACCGCTCGGGCGACTTCCGGCCGCTGCGCTTCCTGAAGAAGGGCCGCGTCGTCGTGCTCGGCCTCGTCACCACGAAGTTCGGCCAGCTCGAGAAGAAGGACGACCTCAAGCGCCGCATCGCCGAGGCGGCGCAGTACGCGCCGCTGGAGCAGCTTGCCTTGAGCCCGCAGTGCGGCTTCTCGAGCACCGTGCATGGCAACAACATCGCCGTCGAGGACCAGCGGCGCAAGCTGGAGCTCGTCGTCGAGACGGCGCGCGAGGTCTGGGGCTGAGGCGCACCGCACGGCCGGCCGGTGTGCAGGCGGCCGCGGCTGTCATGCCGGGCCGGCATATCAGCTAGCGCGCGATGCCACTGCCAGCGGACCGGCCCCGTGCGCACAATGCCGCGGCCGACTTCGCTCCCGTCGCCCCCCGATCCGAACCGACTGCCGGCCCGCGGCCGGTGCCAGAAGGAGACACGAAGCATGAACACCACCCGTCGCACCCTGCTTGCCGCCTCGGCGCTGGCGCCCTTCGTGCCGCGTGCCCACGCCGCCGACGTGACCTTCCGCTTCCACCAGATGCTGCCGCCGCAAGCCACCATTCCGGCCAAGGCCATCTTGCCGTGGGGGCAGAAGGTCGAGAAGGAGAGCGGCGGCCGCATCAAGGTGCAGCACTTCCCGACGATGCAGCTCGGCGGTCGCCCGCCCGAGCTGTTCGACCAGGCCAAGGACGGCGTCGTCGACCTCATCTGGACGGTGCTCGGCTACACGCCCGGGCGTTTCCCGAAGAGCGAGGTGTTCGAGCTGCCTTTCTCCACCGGTCCCGCCGAAGCCGGCTCGCGTGCCTTCCAGGCCTACGTCGAGAAGAACGCGATGGACGAGTTCAAGGACGTCAAGCTCATCTGCGTGCACATCCACGGGCCGGGCCTGTTCCACAGCAAGGACCCGGTGCGCAAGCTCGAGGACCTGAAGGGCATGAAGGTGCGCGGCGGCTCGCGCGTCATCAACATCATGCTCGAGCAGCTGGGCGCCACGCCGGTGGGCATGCCGGTGCCGGCCGTCGGCGAGGCGCTGTCCAAGGGCGTCATCTCCGCCACCACCATCCCCTGGGAGGTGACGCCGGCGCTCAAGGTGCAGCAGATCGTCAAGAACCACACCGGCTTCAGCGGCCCCAAGGGGCTGTACACGCAGACCTTCGCCGTGGCCATGAACAAGGGCGCCTACGACAAGCTGCCGCCCGACCTGAAGAAGGTGATCGACGCCAACAGCGGCATGGAGGCCGCGGCCCTGTTCGGCCGCGCCATGGACGACGGCGACAAGGCCGGCCTGGAGCTCGCGAAGAAGGCGGGCAACAACATCATCACGCTCGATGCCGAGGAGACGGCACGCTGGCGCCGTGCCGCCAACGGCGTTCGTGCCGTGTGGTTCAAGGAAGTCGGCGACAAGGGGCTGGACGGCCCCAAGCTCGCCGCCGAGGCCGAAGCCTTCATCACCCGCTACGAGAAGAAGTAAGCTCGCCGCGCGGATGAAGGGCATCGAAGGGCGGCCCTCGGGCCGCCCTTGCCACGTCCGCCGCCCGATGCCGCGCACCCCCTCGTGAACCCCTTCAGCCAGATCGTCTACCAGGGCAGCCGCGTGCTGGCCTGGATCGGCGCCGCCGTGCTGGTGCTGATCTCCGCCATGACGGTGGCCAGCATCGTCGGCCGGGCGCTGTCGTTCGCCGGGCTGGGCCCGGTGCCCGGGGATTTCGAGCTCGTCGAGGCCGGCACGGCGCTCGCGGTGTTCTGCTTCATGCCCTGGTGCCACCTGAAGGGCGGCCACGCCGTGGTGGACATGCTGTGGCACCGCTACCCGCCGCCGATGCGCCGCGCGCTGCAGATCGCCGCCGACGGGCTGATGTTCGTCGTGTGGGTGCTGCTGGTGTGGCGCATGGGGCTGGCGATGCACGACTACTACAGCAACGGCGAGGTCAGCTTCATCCTGCAGATGCCGGTGTGGTGGGGTTACGCGGCGTCGTTCGTGCCGGCCGTGCTCGGCTGCGTCGCCTACGCCTGGCGCTTCCTCGAGTCGATCGGCGTCGCGTCGCCGCCGAGCGGCTTCGTCGTCGAGGCGGGGGGGCATTGATGGACCCGATCACGCTCGCCTCGTGGTCGTTCGTCGTCCTGCTGGTCCTCATCTTCCTGCGCGTGCCGATCGGGCTTTCGATGCTCGTGCTCGGGCTCGTCGGCTCGTGGCTGGTGTACGGCAGCGCCGCGCCGCTGCTGAACCAGATGAAGACGATGGCCTACGGCCAGTTCTCGTCGCACTCGCTGTCGATCGTGCCGCTGTTCCTGCTGATGGGGCAGTTCGCGGGGCTTGGCGGCATGTCCACGGCGCTGTTCAAGGCCGCCGAGGCCTTCATCGGCCACCGCCGCGGCGGGGTGGGCATGGCCGCCATCGGCGCCTGCGCCGGCTTCGGCTCGATCTGCGGCTCCTCGCTCGCCACGGCGGCGACGATGGGCCAGGTGGCGCTGCCCGAGCTGAAGCGCGCCGGCTACTCGGGCGCGCTCGCCACCGGGCTGCTGGCCGCCGGCGGCACGCTGGGCATCCTGATCCCGCCGTCGATCGTGCTCGTGATCTACGCCATCCTCGCCGAGCAGAACATCGCCAAGATGTTCGCTGCGGCGTTCATCCCGGGCATCCTGGCCGCGCTCGGCTACATGCTGGTGATCAACCTGTACGTGCGCTTCGTGCCGAAGGCGGCCGGGCAGGTCGAGGCGCTGCCGTGGCCCGAGCGCTGGCGCGCGCTGGTCGACGTGTGGCCGGTGCTCGCCATCTTCGTCGCCGTCATCGGCGGCATCTACACCGGCATCTTCACGCCGACCGAAGGCGCCGCGGTGGGCGCCGCGTCCACCGGCGTGCTGGCGTGGTGGCGCGGCGGCCTCTCGCGCGACAAGCTGCTCGCCGCCTTCGAGGCCACCGCGTCGGGGACGGCGATGGTGTTCATGATCGTGCTCGGTGCCGCCGCCTACAACACCTTCCTGGCGCTGTCGCAGCTGCCGCAGGAGCTGGCGGGGTGGGTCGGCAGCCTCGGCCTCGGCCCCTACCAGGTGCTGTGGGCGATCCTCGTCTTCTACCTGGTCTTCGGCTGCGTCATGGACTCGCTGTCGATGATCCTGCTGACGATCCCGATCTTCTTCCCGATGATCTCGGGGCTGGAGTTCGGCGTGGGCACGCCCGAGGAGACGGCGATCTGGTTCGGCGTGCTCGTGCTCATCGTCGTCGAGGTCGGCCTCATCACGCCGCCGGTGGGCATGAACCTGTTCGTCATCCAGTCGATGGCCGCCGGCATCTCCATCCGCGACACCTACCGCGGCGTGTGGCCGTTCGTCGCCAGCGACATCGCGCGCGTGGCCATCCTCGTGGCCTTCCCGCTCATCACGATCGGCGTGCTGCGGCTCTGAAGGCCGGAGGGGGTGTTCCCCCTCTTCGGCGGCGCACCTCTCGCGCGTAGGCTTGCGGACCGGCACCACCCGGATCCGTTCACGAGCCAGCGAGGAGAACATGTTGAGCCACCCGTCCCCGACGATCACCTTCGGCTCCGCCATGGCCGGCCTCGCGCTGCTGGCCCTGGCCGGATGTGCACCCGCGCCGGTGCAGCAGGCGCCGGCCCCGGCACCCGCACCGGC
>JAHCKS010000032.1 GCA_026125665.1 Rubrivivax sp. | reverse complement strand
CCGCCGCGACGCGGCAGCAGCTGCATGGCGCGCGCGGGCGCTGAGCGCCGGCCCGCCGCGCCGAGGCGGACAGCAGCAGCGTCTTCCCTCGTGTCTGCGGCAGGGCAGGCGGGTTCCCGCAAGAGAAGGCTCCAGGCGGTTCGCACAGATGGCCTCGGCGCGTGAACGCGACGACCCCACGAGCCACGCCCCGGCCGGCGCGCGCCGCGATGCACGTGCTGCCGTGATCGACGAGGCCGGCCGCGACAGCGAGGCCGGCTTCGCTGCGCACAGCCTGCCGGCACCACGGACCGCGGCGCTGGCCAGCGGCGCGCGGCGCAGCTTCTTCCGCGTGGCGGCGGCGATGTGCCTGCTCGGCGCGCCGCTGGCCTTCCTGCTGCCGCAGGCGCGCATCGCGCCGGCGTGGATCGCCGCGGCGTTCTTCGCCCTCGGCGTCGGCGCCGGCCTGGCGCCGCGGCTCCCTGTCGCGCTGCAGGGCGTCGCGCTCGCCGCCTTCGTCGTGGCCGACAGCCTGGCGCTGGCCGGCATCGCCTTCGCCCATCCGGCCGGACTGGGCCACGCCGCCCTCGCACCCTTCGGCGTGCTGGCGTGCGTGGCGTTCACCGGCTCGGGCCGCCGCGCCGGCCAGCTCGTGGCGGCGGCGCAGCTGACGATCGTGCTGCTGCTGCACGCCGCCTGGTGGCCGGCCGCCGCGGCCCACGGCGCCGCCGGCGCGTTCATGGCAGGGCTCGCGCTGCACATGATCAACCTCGCCACGGGCGTGGTTTCCGGGCTGCTGCTGGCGCGTTCGATCTCGCGCCACATGCGCACCGCCGCCGAACGCGAGCAGCGCTTTCGCCGTCTGCTGGCGCTCGCCGCCGACGCCTACTGGGAGACGGACACGCAGCACCGGCTGCTGAAGCTCGCCGACGCGGCCGCCGGCGGCCGCGCCGAGGCGCTGCAGGCGGCCGTGCTCGGGCGGGAAGGATGGACCCTCGAAGGCTTCGAGGCCGACGCGGGCGTGCTCGGTGCCCTGCGCGCCGACCTCGACGCGCACGAGCCGGTGCGCGACGTGCCGATGCGCTTCCGCCTTGCGCCGGGCGAGGCGCCACGCCACCTGCTGGTGAGCGGCGCGCCGCGCCACGACGAGCAGGGCCGTTTCGCCGGCTACTGGGGCGTGGCGCGCGACGTCACGCGCATGCGCGCCGCCGAGGCGGCACTGCAGGCCTCGGAGACGCGCTACCGCGACCTGTTCCGCCTGAGCCCGGCGCCGCTGGTGGTGCACCGTCGCGGCGTGGCCATCGACGCCAACCCGGCGGCCCTGGCGCTGTACGGCGTCGCGTCGCTGGCCGAGCTGCAGCGCACGAACCTGTACGACTTCTTCGAGCCGGGGCCGACGCGCGAGCGCGCCTACGAGCGCCGCGAGGCGATCGCGAAGATGCCGGTGGGCTCGCTGCTGCCCGAAGCCGCGTTCCGCTTCGTCGTCGGCGAGCGGCTGCTCTCGGTGCGCACGGCCGGCGTCGTGATCGACGTGGGCGGCGAACCGGCCGTGCTCGTCATCATCGCCGACGACACCGAGCGCCTCGCCGCCGAGGCGGCGGTGCGGCACTCGGAGGCGCTGCTGTCGCACCTCGTGGCGACGACGCCGGATCTCGTCGCCGTCACCGAGGTGGCCACCGGCCGCTTCACGATGGTCAACCCGGCCTTCGAGCGCGACCTCGGCTGGAGCGCGGCCGAGGCGATCGGCCGCACGTCGCTGGAGCTCAACACCTGGTGGTCGCCCGGCGAGCGCGGGCCGTTCATCGCCGCGCTGAAGGCGAGCGGCCGCATCTACAACCGACCGACGACCTTCCGCACGCGCGACGGCCGGCGCATCGAGATGTCGGTGTCGGCCGCGCGCTTCGCGATGGGCGGCCAGGAGTACATGGTGCTGAGCGCACGCGACCTGACGCAGGTCGAGCGCATGCGGCTGGAGCGCGAGGCGATCCTCGCCAACGCCTCGGTGGGCATCGCGTTGACGCGCGAGCGCCGGTTCGTGCTGGCCAACCGCCACTTCGAGGAGATGTTCGGCTGGGCGCCGGGCGAGCTGGTCGGCCAGCCCGGCCGCGCCGTGTGGCCCGGCGACGAGGCCTACGAGGCGATCGGCCGCCTGCACGGCCCGGCGCTGGCGCGCGGCGAGGCGGCCGAGTTCGAGACGACGATGGCGCGCAAGGACGGCACGACGCTGCTGGCCTACATGCGGGCGCACGCCATCGACCCGGCGAACCCGCGCGACGGAGGCACGGTGTGGATCGCCGAGGACGTGACGGCGCGGCGCGAAGCCGAACGCGCCCTGGAGGAGGCGCGCCGCGCCGCCGAGGCCGCCAACCGCGCCAAGAGCGCCTTCCTCGCCAACACCAGCCACGAGCTGCGCACGCCGCTGAACGGCATCGTCGGCCTGGCGGCGCTGGCCAACGACCCGGCCATCGACGCCGCCACGCGCCAGCGCCACCTGGAGCAGATCGTCGACAGCGCCCGCGCGCTCGCCGCGATCCTCTCGGACATCCTCGACCTGTCGAAGATCGAGGCCGGCCGGCTGGAGCTGGAACACACCGCCTTCGACCTCGGCGAGCTGCTGCGCACGCTGCAGCGCACGTACACGCCGCTGGCTGCGGCGCGCGGCCTGGCGCTGCGCGCCGAGTTCGACGACAGCGTCGCTGGCGGCGCCCTCGGCGACCCGCTGCGCCTGCGCCAGGTGGTGGGCAACTTCCTGGCCAACGCGCTGAAGTTCACGGCCACCGGCGAGATCGCGCTGCGCGCCTGGCGGCCGGCCCCGGCCGCGGGCGCCGAAGCGCCGGCCCAGCGCGTGCGCATCGAGGTCGAGGACACCGGCATCGGCATCGACGAGGCGGCGCGGGCGCGCCTGTTCCAGCCGTTCACGCAGGCCGACGAGTCCACCACGCGGCGCTTCGGCGGCACGGGCCTGGGGCTTTCGATCAGCCGCGAGCTGGCACAGCTGATGGGCGGCGAGGTCGGCGTGGCGAGCGAGCCCGGCCGCGGCAGCCGCTTCTGGGTCGAGCTGCCGCTGCCCGGCGCCGCATTGCCGCCGGCGCCGCCGACTGCGGCCCCGGGCAGCCTGGCCGGCCTGCGCGTGCTGATGGTCGAGGACAACCACGTCAACATGATCATCGCCGCGGCGATGCTCGAGAGCTGGGGCGTCGAGGTCGAGCAGGCCACCGACGGCGCGCAGGCGCTGCTGGCGCTGCAGCACGGGTTGGCGCACGGCCGGCTGCCCGACGTGGTGCTGATGGACCTGCAGATGCCGCGCATGAGCGGCTACGAGGCGACGCGCCAGTTGCGGGCCCTGCCCGGGCTGCAGCAGCTGCCGGTGGTGGCGCTGACCGCCGCGGCGATGGTCGAGGAGCGCGACCGAGCGCGCGCCGCTGGCATGGACGACTTCCTCACCAAGCCGATCGACGCCGAGCGCCTGCGCGCGACGCTGGCGCGCTGGCGCCGCGCCACCGTGGGCGCCGGCAGCAGGTGACGAGGCTGCCGCCCGCGCCATGCCGTCACCCCGCGAAGGCGACGCGCTGCCCGGGCCACGACGCAAGCCGAGCGGCGTCGAGCCGGTGCCCGGGGGCGGCCTGCGAAGATCCGGCCGCGGTGACAATCGCCCGTGTCGGGTCGACGCAGGATGGCTGGGCAAATGAGTTCGGTTCGTGAGTGGATGGGCGGCGTGAAGGAACGGGCCCGGCGCGCGGCATGGGCGGGCGCATTGCTGGCGTCGCTTGGCGCCGCGCCGGCGTTCGCGCAAGGCCCCGCCGCGATGTGCCGCGCGGAGATGTCGGCCGCGGCGACGGCCCGGCTGCTGCTGTGCGAACAGCATGCCGGCTGCCGCGCGGTCGTGCGCATCATCGACAGCTGCGCGGCGTTGCAGGTCTTCGTGGAACTGCTCGGCAACCACGCCGCCGAAGGTGTCGACGACACGGTGCTGCTGCGCACGCTGGTCGACGCCGGCGTGCCGGCGACGGGGCTGGCCAGCTGCACCAGCCACTTCAACCGCGCCTTGTGCCGCAATTTCCTCAACCTCGAGAACCCGTCGGGCGAGACGGCCAGCGGGCCGACGCGCTCGGCGCAGTTCCAGCTCTCGCTGCGGCGCCTCGTCGAGCAGCAGGAGCGCGCGCGCATTCCCGCCGACGCCTTCCGCACCGCCGACCAGAAGCTGGAGGCCTGCGGCGCCGCGCGGCCCGGCCCCGAACGCGACGCGCCATGCCGCGAGGCGCTCGAGGCCGTGCGCGCGTGCGAGTTCTTCCGCGACAACTGGTACCAGCGGCGCGAGGTGCTGCAGATCGACGCGCAGCGCCTCGGCCAGGCGGAGGCGCTGCAGACGCTGCGCTCGCTGGAACTGCCGGCCTGCCCGCAGACGGTGCCGGGCACCACGCTGACGCCGCAGCAGGCGCTGATCTCCGCGGCGGCCGACGTGCCCGCTCCCGGTGCCCAGGACACGCGGCCCCCCATCGAGCGCGTCGTCCAGACGGCCGGCACGCCGCCGGCGGTGGTGGTCTCGCCGCCGGTGCCGGCCTCGGCGCCGCCAGCCCCGCCGGCTGCGCTCGCCGCGGCCGCGCACGCGAGCCCGGCGGCTCGCGCCGACGCCGGCGCGCCCGGCGAGTGCAGGGCCGCGCTGCGGCGCATGGAGGAGCGGTTCGAGGCCATCCAGCGGCGGCGCCCGGCGCAGCCCGACCGGCTGGCCTCGCAACAGGTCGAGATCTACATGCTCACCGAGCAGATGGGGCTGCTCGAGCGCCTGTGCCGCGGTGAGCGCGAGTACGACTTCCTGCGACCGACGCAGGAACGCCTGGCGCGCACGCTTGCCGCCTGCCGCGGATCGACACCCAACCCGGTGAACGACTGCGTGCCGCGCGTCGCCTGGTAGCAGACACCCTTGCCGCGGCGGGCGGCCGGCCGCCGCACCGTCAGTCGACGCGCGGGAAGTCGCGCCGCACCCCTGCGGGGTCGACGAGCGTCCCGTCGACGGCCATGCCGTTAGCTGTGCATCGAGCCGACAAGCGGGTCGGCGAAGCAGGCGGGCCTGCGGCGTGCCGGCCACGCCGGCCCGGGTCGCCTGCTGCACGGCGCCCCGCGGCATCCGCACGCGGGCGGATGCACGCTGGCGGCCGGCAGGCGCATGCTGCAGTCTGGCGGCCGGCCCGAGCGGCCTCGCCCGCCGGGCCGGCCTCACGGGCTCGCCGTGCCGTCCCGGCCAGCGGCAGGGAACACGGTTTGGTGAATGCATCACCGTCCACCCGGCCCTGATTCACCACTCCCGTCGAGGTCTCTTTCCTAACGTGGCGTCCGGTGGCGATACCCGCCACCGCACGCAGAACCAGGGAAGAAGACCATGTTCGAATCGATCGCCCAGACCCTGCGCCACCCTTCCGTGCCGCCGGCCTCGATGCCGCTCGCGGCGCCGCGCTCGCAGCCCGCCGGGCACATGCTGCCGCGGGTGCCGGCGCACCTGCCGTCCTGCCAGCCGCCTCACGGCCCGGCCCGCGCACCCGCGCAGGGTCACGCCGCAACGCACGAGCGCGAACTGTCCGGCGCGCTCGCCCGCTGCATGTCCCACATGCTGGACGAGATCGACTACGGCATGCTGCTGGTCGATGCCGACGGGCAGGTGCTGTACCTGAACCACGCGGCGCGGCGCGAGCTCGACGGCGCTCACCCGCTGCAGCTGCTGGGCCGCCACGTCGCGGCGGCGCATCCGGGCGAGGCGGCGAAGCTGCAGGACGCCCTGGCCGCGGCGCAGCGCGGGCTGCGCCGGCTGCTGACGCTCGGCCGCGGCGACCAGCTCGTCGGCATCTCGGTCGTGCCGCTCGACGAGCCCGACGCGCGTGGCGGCACGACGCTGCTGATGCTGGGCAAGCGCGCGGTGTGCGAGCAGCTCACGGTGCAGGGCTACGCCCGCGCGCGCGCGCTGACGCCCGCCGAGACGCGCGTGCTCGAGATGCTCTGCGGCGGCGTGCAGCCCACGGCCATCGCCCGCCAGCAGGGTGTCGCCGTGTCCACCGTGCGCACGCAGATCGGCAGCATCCGCGCCAAGACCGGCGCCAACAGCATCCGCGAGCTCGTGCGCCAGGTGGCCGTGCTGCCGCCGCTCGTCGGTGCGCTGCGCAGCACCGCGTCGGCGCTGGCCGGCGGCTTGCGCATGCCGCTGGCCCCGGCCTCGTAGCGAACGGGCCGAGATCTCGAGGACTTCGGAGGAAAGGCAGGCGGCACGTACCGCCGGCTAAGATCGGCGAGCCCTGCGGCCCGGCGAATTCGCACCGGGCCGCAGGGCGAAGCCGACGACATGCCGCGAAGTAGAGCGCCCGCACCTCTGTCCGACCCGGCCGTGCTCATCGAGCAGGCCCCCTTCAGCGAAAGCCTGCGCGCGCTGGCGCGGCGCGGCGAGCCGCGGCGCGTGCGCAAGGGCACGCAGCTCATCATCGAAGGCCAGTTCGGCGACACGCTGTTCCTCGTGGTGCAGGGGCGGCTGCGCGCCTACAGCGTCGGCGCCGACGAACGCGAGATCACCTACGGCACCTACGGCCCCGGCGAGTACGTCGGCGAGATGAGCCTGGACGGCGGGCCGCGTGCCGCCGACGTCGAGGTGGTCGAGCCCGGCCTCGTCGTGCTCGTCACGCGGCGCACGCTCGAGCAGCACCTGGCCGAACAGCCGCAGTTCGCCTTCGAGCTGCTGGCCAAGGTCATCCGGCGCGCGCGCAAGGCCACCGTCGGGCTGCGCGAGATCGCGCTCAACGACGTCTACGGCCGCCTGCGCGCGCTGCTCGAGGCGCAGGCCGTGCGCGCCGCCGACGGCACGGCGGCCCTCGAACCGGCGCCGTCGCACCTCGAGATCTCGCGCCAGATCGGCTGCAGCCGCGAGATGGTGAGCCGGGTCATGAAGGACCTCGAGCAAGGCGGCTACGTCGAGAGCGGCCGCCGGCACATCCGGCTGCTGAAGGCGCTGCCGTCGAAGTGGTGAGGTCGGTGGCGCCACGCGCCGCCCGCCGCCCGCAGCGGCCGGCTCAGGTGGCGACCGGGAACCGCCGATCCGGCGTGGCGGCGCGCTGGAACTCCGCCAGCACGCGCGGCAGCCGCTGCTCGATTTCCTTGATGCGCTGCGGCCCCGCCGGGTGCGTGGACAGCCACGCCGGCGGCGTCTTGCCGCCGCTCGCCTGGCCCATCTTTCGCCACAGCGACACGCCGGCAGCCGGGTCGTAGCCGGCCCGCGCGGCGAGCAGCAGGCCGAGCGCATCGGCCTCGGCCTCGTCGTCGCGGCTGAACTTCAGGCTCGCCAGCTGCGACAGCCCCTGCGCGGCGAGGTCGCCGAGGTTGCCGAGGCCCAGCAGCGCCGCGCCGAAGCGCAGGAGGAGGCTGGTCCCGGTGCTCTTCGTCAGGCGCTCGCGGGCGTGCTCGAGCAGCGCATGGGCCGCCTCGTGGCCCATGATCACCGCCACCTCGTCGTCGCCGAGCTTCAGGCGCGAGAGGATGCCGCTGAAGAAGGCGATCTTGCCCCCCGGCATGCAGAAGGCGTTGAGCGAGTCGCTGCGCAGCAGGTTCACCTCCCAGCGCCATTCACGCGCGCGCGCATTGCACGCCGCGGTGAACGGGATGATGCGCCGCGCGATGTAGCGCAACCGCTCGAGCTGCGGGTCGCCGGGCGGGGCAAGCACGTTCTTGCCTTGCGCCTCGCGCATCAGCTGCAGGTACTCCTGCCGCGCCATGCCTTCCACCTGGTCGGCCGGCCACACACCGGCCGCCATCGAGCGCTTGCACTCCGGGTCGGCCGCCGCCGCGCCGCTCGGCGCGCCGAGCAGCGGCGCGGCGCCGGCCGCCAGCAACGCGGTGAACAGGCGCCGGCGCGGCCGGTCGACGTGCCACGGGCACGTGCAGCCGCCCAGCGGCGACAAGATCGCCGCAGACAGGTCGTCAGCTCGGGATTCGGGGTGTTCCATGCGCGAACGCGCGGCCGAAGTCGCTTGCATGCACCGGCCGCGACGATTCTAGGAATTGGGGTTCGGCCCCGGCCACTGCAAGGGCGTGGCGCGCCCGATCCCGCCTCAGCCCGGCGGCGCCTCCAGCGCGCGGATCGGCGCGCGCAGCCACCACAACAGCACGAGTGCGGGCGCCGCCAGCACGGTGCTCAGCACGAAGAACACCGGCCAGCCGATGCTCTCGGCCAGCACGCCCGCCAGCGGCCCCACCCACACCCGCCCCACCGAGGCGAAGGCCGACAGCAGCGCGTACTGCGTGGCCGTGAAGCGCTGGTTGCACAGGCCCATCAGGAACGCCACGAAGGCCGCCGTGCCCATGCCCCCGCTGATGTTCTCGCAGGCCACCACCATCAGCAGCGCGCCGTCCACCGGCGTGGCGGCGGCGAGCTGGACGAAGCCCCAATCGAAGGCCGGCAGCACGGCCCCGCCAAGGCTGCCCTTGCCGCCGACGGCGAGCCACCAGAAGCCGAGGTTGCTGGCCAGTTGCAGCACGCCGAAGAGCATCAGCGAACGCCACAGCCCGAGCTTGAGCATCAGCGCGCCGCCGACGAGCGCGCCGCCGATCGTCAGCCACAGGCCGATCACCTTGTTGACCACGCCAACCTCGGCCGAGCCGTAGGCCATGCTCTTCAGCAGGAACGGCGTCATCAACGAGCCGGCGAAGGCGTCGCCGAGCTTGTAGAGCACGATCAGCGCGAGGAAACCCCAGGCGCCCGGTTGCGCGAAGTAGCTGGCCAGCCCCGCCTGCAGCGTCTCGAAACGCGCGCGCCGCGCCGCCCAGGCCGCCAGCGGCAGCGTCAGCGCGATGCCGAGCAGCAGCGCCGCGAGGTCGATCCAGCGCGAGCGCAGCGCCGCCGGCAGCGCGCTGCCTTCGAGCAGCGGGCCGGCGAGCGCGCGCGCCACGGCGGTGCCGAAGCGGTCGGTGAGCCAGGCGCCGAACGCCACCGCCGCCAGCACGGCGACGAAGCCGGCGAGGTCGTGCCGCGCCACGCTCGCCGGCGCCACCGCGTGCCGCAGCCGCGGCAGCAGCAGCGCCGAGACGACGGCGCAGCCGACCATCAGCGCGGCCATGAACCGGTAGACCTCGGGCCAGGTCCAGCCGCCGCCCTGCGCCGCGTCGGTCCAGATGAGCGCGAGTCCTCCCGTGAGGATCATCGCCAGCCGGTAGCCCATGACGCCGAGTGATGCGCCGAGGCCACGTTCGCCGGCCGGCAGCAGGTCGGTCCGATAGGCATCGACGACCACGTCCTGCGACGCCGACGCGAAGGCCACCGCGAAGGCCAGCAGCGCGAAGGCGCGAAGCGATTCGCGCGGCGAGGTCTCGGCCAGCAGCAGCAGCAGCGCGGCGAGTACCAGCTGCGTCAGCACCAGCCAGCCGCGCCGCCGCCCGAACCACGGCAGCTCGAAGCGGTCCATCAGCGGCGCCCACAGGAACTTGAAGGTGTAGGGCAGGCCGACGAGGCTCAGGAAGCCGATCGCCGCGAGGTCGAGCCCGTCGACGGTGAGCCAGGCTTGCATCGCCTGGCCGGTGAGCGCCAGCGGCAGGCCCGACGCGAAGCCCAGCAGCGTGACGACAGCCAGCCGGTGCGCCGCGGCCAGCCGCTGCCGCCAGGGCGCCGCGATGGCCGCGGGGCCACGCACCGATGAGGTCTTCGAGTCGAACGCAGCCACGTCGGCCGCGATTCTGCCGGCGCGGCCGTCAGCGCTTGTCGGGCGGCTCCGGCTCCTGCCGGTAGATCGTCTGCGCCATCGCCAGCAGCTGCTCGCGAGGCAGGCCGCCTACGACGGCGTAGCCGCAGTTCTCGTCGATCCAGTAGAACATGCCGAGGTTGCCGTGCCGCTCGTAGCGGAAGGCGGTGCCGGCACCCTTCTCCGGCTTGCGCAGGTACACCGTGACGCGCATGCCCTGCGCGTCCTGGTACATGAGCTGCGCGCTCTTGCCCGTGCCGTCGGGCAGCAGGCGGCCGCCGACCAGCTCGAACCCGTGCTCGCGCAGGTCGAACAGCTTCACCGGCGCGTCGATGCGCCGCGTCAGCCAGCGCGCCAGGTGCTCCTCCTGTGCCTTCACCTCGACGGCGTGGCGCGGCTCGGGCACGTAGACGGCATGCGCGAGCGCGGCGCGCTGCACCCAAGGCTCGACCGTGCCGCCGCTGCCGGCCAGGCCGGTGGCCGCGCCGCTCCCCCTGTGCCATTGCCACACCGCCGCACCGCCGGCCAGCCCGCCCAGCACGAAGAGGCCGGCCGCCGCGGCCGCCAGCGCCCAGCCGCGGGCGACGAACGGCGGACCGAGCCGCCACACCAGAGCCGAAAGGTGCGAAGGCACCGGCTCGGCGACGACACGCGCGAAACGCGCGTGCAGCGCCTCGCGGTCCTCGCGCCAGGCCCTCACGCGCGCCGCATCGTCGGGGTGCGTGCGCAGCCAGGCCTCGACGGCGGCACGCTCGGCCGGGCTGCCTTCACCGTCGACATAGGCGCTGAGCAGGTCTTCGCTGACCGGCCGGCTGTCGGAGTTGTCCATCGTCACACCACCCGCCGCAGCACGGCCGCCCCGGGCCGCGCTTCGGCTTCGAGAAAACGCCTGAGCGCCTGGCGCGCGCGGCTCACGCGCGACATCACGGTGCCGATCGGGATGCGCAGCACCTCGGCCACCTCGGCATAGCTGAGCTGCTCCACGCACACCAGCAGCAGCGGCTCGCATTGCTCGGGCGTGAGGCGCGCCAGCGCCGCGACGAGGTCGAGCCGCAAGCCGACGTCGGTGCCGCCGGTGCCGCCGGCGGCCTCCTGCGTGCGCTGCAGCTCGGCCGGGTCGACGATCTGCAGCCGCGCATCGCGGCGGCGGCCGTCGAGGAACGCGTTGTGGGCGATCGACAGCAGCCACACGAGCATGTCGCGCTCGGGGTCGAACTGCCTCCAGTGCGCGAGTGCACGGGCCAGCGTCTGCTGCGTCAGGTCGTCCGCCTCGACCGGCTCGTGCGTCAGCGAGCGCGCGTAGCGGCGCAGGCGCGGGATGGCGTCGAGCAGCCGCTGGCGGAAGACCGGTGGAGCGTCCACGGTGAGGTTTACGCGAGGCGCGGGGCATTATTCCGCCGCGCGCCCGGCGGCGCGGCGTGCATGCCAGGGTGGCCGCCGCGCTGGCGGCCCGGGCCGATTCAGGGCAGCGCGACGACGCGCACGCGGCGGTTCTCGGCGGAGTGCGGGTCCTGCACGTTGAGCGGCTCGCTCGAGCCCTTGCCCACCGCGCGCAGCCGCTCGCCTTCGACGCCCAGCGTCACCAGGAACAGGCGCACCTGCTCGGCACGCTCGCGCGACAGGCGCAGGTTCTGCGCCGGCGAGCCACTCGCGTCGGTGTGCCCCTCGATCAGGAAGCGGTGCTGCCGCAGCTCCGCCGACAGCATCGCCGCGACGAGGGCGCCCAGCGTTTCGCCGCTTTCCGGGCGCAGCTGCGCCGAGTTCGGCTCGAACCCGATGGCCAGCGACAGGCCGCTGGCCGGGCGCGACGCCGCGCCCTCCGCGGCGGGGGCAGCCGAGTTGCCGGCGGCCGTTGCAGCCCCGGCCGGTGAGGTGTCGGCCGGCTGTGCCGCGGGCGCCGCCTCGATGACGAGGTTGCGCGTGCGGCCGTTGCCTTGCGGTCGTGCGGGCTGGGTGCGCGCGGGCGCGGCGGCCAGCGCGGCAGACGGCGCGGCAGACGGCGCGGCAGACGGCGCGGCAGACGGCGCGGCAGACGGCGCGGCGGGCCGAAGCGACTCGATCATGCGCCGCACTTCGGCATCGGAGCCGGCGGCATGCGCCGCGCCGCAGGCGGCCGCCACGCCCCAGGTGGCGAGACGAAGCACCCGGCCGAGCGCCGACGCAGGTCGCGCCCGCGTCACGACGTCGCTCCCACGCGCAGCCTGAGCTCGCGCTCGGCCACGTTGCCGTGGTCGTCGGCCACCTGCAGGAACAGCCGGTGCATGCCGTCGGGCACCACGGCCTGGTCGACGACCACGCCGCGCTCGCTGATCGTGGCGAAGCGGCGCAGCCGCTCGGTGAGGTCGATCTTCAGCACGCCGTACAGGACGCGGAAGGTCGAGGGCTTGACGCGCGTGCCCGGCGGCACGTCGAAGGCGAGCTCGATGCGCAGCGGCGCGGTCACCACCTCCTGTGGCGTGGGCGCCAGCACGCGGATGGCAAACGCCGCCGGCACCTCGGCCGTGCCGGCCGCCGCGGGCATGCCGCGTGAGCGCAGCTCGGGCATGTCCAGCGCCTCGTTCTTCGGGCGCGCCTCGAGGTCGCGTCGGGCCTCGGCCGCGGTAATGAGCTCGAAGGCGAACGACGGGCCCGCCGGGGCCGCGTGCAGCGCCGTCGGCGGCGTGGTCTGTGCCGACAGCGCCGTTGCGGCGGCCAGCAGCGCGGCGGCGCCGAGCCAGCGCAGCCGATGCGCGAGGTCGGGCAGGCGGGTCGGGCAAGGCACGTTGGCGGCAACCATGGTGCGGATTCTCTTCGGGGATGGGGCGCCGGATCGGGCAGCGGGCCGCAGCCCCCGAGACCGGGGGCGGCAGCGAGGCTCCATTGGAGCGCCGTCGAGGGCACTCTGTCGATGATCCCAACGGATCCTTGCGCCGACGGATTCACGGTCGGCCCGCGGTAGACGGCGGGGGCGTCACCCGGCGCGACTTCCCGGCCGCCCCACGGCGGCTCGGTCCACCCACCGGCACCGCACTCAGATCGGCAGGTCGGTGCGGGGTGCGACCCGGTTGAGGGTGCCCACCAGGTCCGCCAGCGCCACGGGCTTTTCCAGCAGGCTGCACTGCGGCGGCAGGATGACGCTGCGTGCGCCGACGCGGCCGGTGAGGATGACCGCCGGCACCTGCGTCTCCCACTCCTGGCGCAGCTCGGCCAGCGCGATGCGCCCGTCGGGCTGGTCGGCGCCGAGATCGAGGTCGAAGACGAGCGCGTCGGGAAAGCGCTCCTGCGCGTCGAGAAGCCGCTTGAGCCGCCCGAGCGACTCGGCGTCGACCACCGTCGCGCCGATGCCTTCGAGCGCAGCGCGCAGTGCGCGGCGCGGTGCGTCCTCGTCGTCCAGCAGCGCCAGCAGCCACCCGTCCAGGCGCATCGCCAGCTGCACGCCGGTGACGGTGCGCGGCATCGGCGCCTCGCGCATCAGCGCCCGCGGGACCGTGACGCGAAAACGCGTGCCGTTGCCGAGGCGGCTCCTCACCGGCGCCAGGGCCAGGCCGAGCTGCGCCACGAGGCCGCGCACGATGGCCAGGCCGAGGCCGCGGCCGGCACGCGACGCCTCCGCCGCCTGAGCCAGCTGCACGTAGGGCTCGAAGACGGCGTCGAGCTTATCGGCCGGGATGCCGCGGCCGTTGTCGAGCACGTCGATGCAGCAGCCGCCCTTGTGCGGGCGCACCGCGAGCACGACGCGTGCCGGCCCCTCGATCGGCACGCCGACGCTGTAGCGCACGGCGTTGCCGGCGAGGTTCTGCACCAGCCGCGTGATCTGGCTGCGGTCCAGCCACACCCAGGTGGGGCGGCCGTGCACGCCCAGGCGCAGGCGGCTCTTGGGATAGGCCGGCTGCAGGCCGCCGGCCACGCGCTCGAGCACCTCGCGCAGGTTCACCAGCTCGGGGTGGCTGACGAGCATGCCGTGCTCGATGGCGCTGAACTCGCTGAACTGGTCGAGCATCCCCACCGCGTCGTCGGCCGCCTGCACCTGCTGCTTCAGCAGCTGGCGCGCGGTCGCGTCGAGGTCGGGGCGCGCGCGCAGCGCCTCGGCATACAGGCGCACCGCCTGCAACGGCTGGCGCAGGTCGTGGCTGATGCTGGCCAGGAGCCGCGTGCGCGCCTGCTGCACCCCCTGCAGCTGGTCGCCACGCGCGTCGAGATCGCGGATCAGCGCGTCGCGCTCCTCGAGCGCCGCGAACAGGCGCTTGTCGCTGGCGCGGATGTGGCGGCTGTCGATCCACAGGAACATCGCGACGAAGACGCCGGCCGCCAGCCACAGCGTCGGGAACGAGGAGAGCGCCGCGTCCCACGCCGCCACGGCCAACGCCGTGCCGAGCAGCAGCGCCATCCCGCCCCCGGCCCGCACCTGCCACCCGAGGCTCGCCACGCCCACGAGGAGGAGCAGGGCCACGGCGGGCGAGGCCCCCCCTGCGGCGACGTACACCGAGCCGAGCACGACCCCGGCCGGCGCCGCCACGGCCACCGGTGCGCCGCGCCAGCGCTCGAGCAGCGCCAGCAGCCCGGCGGCGAGGCCGGCCCACAGCCAGGCCGGCAGGGCGGGGCCGAGATCGGGCCAGTCGAACCAGCGCCGCAAGTGCAGCAGACCCAGGGGGTCGTACGGCAACAGCCACTCGAACGAGGACTGCGCCGCCAGCGCCAGCACCCCCAGGCCGACGAAGGCCAGGCCCAGCCGGCGGCGGCGCAGCGGCAGCTGCGCCGCGATCTCCGAGGCGCGGGCGGCCTCGCTCATGCGTGGCTCATGCCGAGCTCACGGCGCGGCACCGTCCTCGCCGCCGCCGCCGTCGGCCACGCGCAACGAGGGTACGCGGTAGCCGCGCTGGCTGAGCAGCACCAGCAGCTTCGTGCGGTTCGGCGCGCCCAGCGCCTGCAGCGTGGCCGTGACGTGCTTCTTCACGACGACCTCGGAGCGGTCGAGCAGGCGCGCGATCTCCTTGTTGCGCAGGCCCTGCACGACGTAGCCGAGGACCTCGATCTGCCGCTCGGTGAGGCCGAGCGCGGCCAGCTCCGACAGCTCGCGCCCGCCGCCTTCGGGCGCCGCCGCGGCCATGCCGCCCGAGACCGACTGCGGCAGGTGGATGCGGTGCTCGACGAGCACGCGCGTCAGCGCCTCGCGCAGCTCGCTCGGCGCGGCGGCCTTGGAGATGAAGCCCATCGCGCCGGCGTCCAGCGCCGCGAGCACCGTGTCGCGGTCGTCCTGCGCCGAGAGGATGACCACCGGCACGTACGGGAACTCCTCGCGCAGCCGGCGCAGGCCGGCCATGCCGTGCACGTCCGACAGCGTGAGGTCGAGCAGCACGAGGTCGAAGCGGCCCGCGGTGGCCAGCGCCTGAACCGTCTCGGCGAGGGAGCCCGCGAGGTGCACGCGCAGCTGCGGCAGCACCTCGGCGATCAGCAGCTGCAGGCCGTGCCGCACGAGGCCGTGGTCGTCGGCAAGCAGCAGGGAGCCGTGAGGATGGGCGGCGGTCATGGCGGGGTGGGTCTCCGGCCGGATCGGCTGCTTCGCGGGCACGGCCCGGGGCCACGCGGCCCCGGGGTGGGCAAAGTATCACGCGCGGCGCCACCGGCCGCCGCTCGGTGATACCTTGGTCTCCTGCCAATGCAGGCGGCGCGGTGGCCAAATGCACCCTCAGCCGAGCGGACCCGCGGGGCAACGGCGGGGCCGCAGAGACTCCGTTTGGGGGACGACGTGTCAACCGCCTTGTCCTACCATCCGCTTGATCGGCACGAGCTTCTCCATCCACCGGAAGACCGCCATGAACCGCCTTGCCTCCACCCGCCCAGCCCAGCAGCGTCGGGCCCTGCGCTTGTTCAGCGTCACCGGCCTCCTCGGCGTGGCCAGCGTCGCCTCCGCCTTGCTCGCCAGCCCGGCCCTGGCGCAGGAGCGAGTCATGCGCGAGCGGGACGTTTCCGAGCGCTCGCTCGTCGAGGCGCTGACGCCTCCGCAGGCCGCCTCGGCACCCGACGACGGCATCCGTACGCGCAGCTTCCGCCCGGCCGTGCGCCCGGCGGCCACCGCTGCCGCGACAGCCAGCACCGGCGCAGCGGCCAGCCAGGCCGGCCGCGCTTCCATCCTGGTCACCTTCGTCACCGACCGGGCCGACCTCACCGGCCCGGCCAAGGGCGCGCTGGACGTGCTCGCCGCCGCGATGAAGTCCGAACGCCTGGCCGGCGTGCGCTTCACGATCGAGGGCCACGCCGACCCGCGCGGTGGCGACGAGTACAACCTGCGCCTGTCGCAGGCACGGGCCGAGTCGGTGCGTGCGTACCTCATCAGCCAGCACGGCCTCGAGGCCGGCCGCATCGACGCCGTCGGCAAGGGCTCGGCCAACCTGCTGAACAAGACGAACATCGCCGCGCCCGAGAACCGGCGCGTGACGATCGTCTCTCAGGCCAAGTGACGCGGCGGCGCTGAACCGAAACCCGGAAGGCGGCCTGCGGGCCGCCTTCGTGCATTCGGGCGCCCTTCAGGCCGGCGGCGCGCCGACGTCGATCCAGCGGAACCAGTCGGTGCCGAAGGGCTGGCGCATCGGCCCGCGCACGTGTGCATGCAGGAGGTCGTTGGTGATCTCGTGCACGTGCGGGATGTACGGCACGTAGGCGAGCATCAGCCGCGTCGCGCGCTGCATCAGCGCCAGGCGCTCGGGGCCGTCGGGCAGCGTTCGCTGGCGTTCGTACAGGCGGTCGAAGGCGGGCAGGCGGAAGCGTGCGTCGTTGCTCTGCTCGGCGTTCGGCCCGTAGGCCAGGCCGAGGAAGAAGTCGCCGTCGGGCGCACCGGAGCTCCACGAGAAGCCCCACATCATCAGCTGGCCGGCGAGCGAGCGGCGGATCAGTTCGCCGAACGGCGCGACGTCGAACCGCACGCGCAAGCCCACGGCCGTCATGCGCTTGAGCCACAGCTCGCTCAGGCGACGCGAACGCTGGTCGGGCAGGAAGGCGATGCGCAGCGCGAGTGGCCGGCCGTCCGGCGCCTCGCGGAAGCCGTCGCCGTCGCGGTCGACGTAGCCGTGCATCTCGAGCAGCGCGCGGGCGCGTGCCGGACTCGGCCGGCTCGCTTCGCTCACCAGGCCCGGCTCGGCGCCGTAGCAGGCCGGCGGGATCATGCTCTGCGCCGGCACGGCCTGGCCGCTGCGCACGAGGCGCGACTCCAGCTCGCTGTCGTAGGCGAGCATGATGGCGCGGCGCAATGCCACCTTGTCCGGCGTGTAGCCGCCGACCAGTGGGTCGTCGAAGTTGAAGAAGGTGTGCGAGACGCTGGCCGAGAGCTGGCGGTTGAGTTGCACGCCGCGCCGCATGAGGTATGGCGCGAGCCTGCCGCCGGGCACCGCGAGCGAGGCCAGGTCCACCGGCACCGTCACTGCATCGTGCTCGCCGCGCAGGAAGGCGAGCCAGCGCGGCTGCGACTCCTCGATGATGTCGAACTCGAGCCGGTCGACGAGCGGCGCGCGCGCGCCGGCCAGCCGCCGCGCGGTGGCCAGCGCCTCGGCGTCGCCATCCGGCGGGTCGCCGGCGAAGCGCTGCTCGCGAAAACGCGGGTTCTTCACCAGCACGATGCGCGAGGCGCGCCGCCACTGGTGCAGCATGAACGGGCCCGTGCCCACCGGGTGCGCCTGCGGGTCGGCGCCGTAGCGCTCGATGACCTCGCGCGCCACCGCCCCGGCCAGCGTGTGCGAGGCGAAGAGGTAGAGGAACCGCGGCGCCGGCTCGGCCAGGCGCACTTCGAAGCGGTAGCGGTCCAGCGCCCGCAGGCCCGCCACCGGCTCGTCGTACGGGAACGGCTTCTTCTGGTCGAGGACTCGCTTGCGCAGCTCCGACAGCCCGAGGATCTTGGCGTTCTCCCACTGGTACAGCCACTCGCTGCGCAGCGCGGGGTCGTAGAACCGCTTGATCGTGTAGACGAAGTCCGCCGCCACCAGCTCGCGCGGCCGGCCCTCGAAGGCCGGGTCGTCGGCGAAGAAGATGCCCGGGCGGATAGTGAACGTGAAGCGGCGGTGCTCGTCGGCCACGTCGGGCAGCGTGGCAGCGACGAGCGGCACGAGCTTCACCGGCCGCGCCAGCGGATCCCACCCGAGCGGCGGCTCGAAGATGTGCGCCAGCACGCGGATCGACGACTGGTCCGAGACGCGCGGCGGATCGAACCCCGTCTCGGCGAAGTTGAAGGCGTAGCGGAAGACCTTCTCGCCGCTGGCGGCGCGCGCAACTCGCGGCGCCAGGAGCGGCCAAGCCGCCGTGCTGCCGGCAAGCAGCTCTCGTCGCTTCACGTCCGCGGCCCCCTGGCGGCATCCTCACTGCAGCGAACCGGCGCAGCCAAGCGGCCGCCGCGGATCCGGCTCTGCCGGGCCGCTGGCGGCGCCCCCCTGGGGGGGAGGCGCCGAAGGCGCTTCGGGGGGGATCCAGTCACGCGGGGCTCGGCCCCGGCAGCACGTCGACGTACTGCCACCAGCCGTTCCAGTAGGCCGGGCGGCGGTAGCCGAAGACCTGCGCGTGCATCATGTCGGCCACCAGCCGGTGCACCTGCAGCTTGTACGGCATGTAGGCGATGGCGATCTTGCGCGCCTCGACGAACAGGGCCTCGCGCTCGGGCCCGTCGGGCAGCACCGTCATGCGTTCGTGGATGGCGTCCATGCGCGGATGCCTGAAGCGCGAGAGGTTCTGGTTGCCGGCCTGCGGCCCGTAGTAGCGGGTGACCATGCCCTGGCCGTCGCCGCCGGAACCCAGCGACGACAGCGACCACATCTGCAGCTTGCCGGCACGGCTGGCCTTCAGGTTCTCGGGCCACTTCGCGGTCTTGAAGACGACGCGGATGCCCACCGCGTCCATGTCGCGCCGCAGCAGCTCGTTGAGCTGGCGGTTGATCTGCTCGGGCTGCGTCGAGACCTCGAGCACGAGCGGCTTGCCGTCGGGCAGCTCGCGCCAGCCGTCGCCGTCGCGGTCGACGTAGCCGTGCATCTCGAGCAGCGCCTTGGCGCGTGCCGGGCTGTACTCGCTCATCTCGCTCTTGAACTTCGGGTCGTAGCCGGTGGTGTGCGGCACGATCGGCCCCTGCGCCGGGATCGCCATGCCCCGGCGCAGCAGGCGGATCTCGCGCTCGGTGTCGATGGCCAGGCTGATGGCCCGGCGCAGCGCGACGCGCGGCGCGTCCAGCCCGCCGACCACCGGGTCGTCCATGTTGAAGTAGTAGAAGGTGACGTCCGACTGCAGCGAGATCGCGCCGCGCACGCCCTTCTTCGCCAGGTGCGGCGCCACCTTGCGCCCGGGCATCGCCACGCCGACGAACTCCGGCGGCAGGCGGTCGAGGAAGTCGTGCTCGCCGTTGACGAAGGCCAGCCAGCGCGGCTGCGCTTCCTCGATGATGGCGATTTCCACGCGGTCCACCAGCGGCAGCTTGCGGCCGCGCAGGCGCTTGGCGATCTCCTGCCCTTCGACATCGTCGGCGGCCGGCTGGCAGTCCCATGCGCGCTCGCGGTAGTGCGGGTTGCGCTCGAAGACGATGCGCGAGCTGCGCCGCCACTGTGCCAGGCGGTACGGGCCGGTACCCACCGGGTGCTCGCCGATCTTGTCGCCGTAGGCCTCGCACACTTCGCGCGCCACGGCGCCGAAGAGGTCGGGCACGGCCATGTTCTCCTTGAAGCGCGGCCGCGGCTCGGCCAGCTGCAGCTGGAACGTGTAGCGGTCGAGGAGCTTCATGCCCTCGACCGGCCGGTCGTAGTCGAACTTCGCCTTCTTCTCGAGCGCCTCCTTGCGCACTTCCGCCAGGCCGAGTACCTTGAAGTTCTCCACGCTCGCCCACAGCGGGCTCTTCAGCGCCGGGTCGGCGTAGCGCTTGATGGCGTAGAGGAAGTCGGCGGCGAGGAGCTCGCGCTTGCGCCCCTTGAAGGCGGCGTCGTCGGCGAAGTGGATGCCCGGCCGCACCTTGAACGTCCAGCGCTTGTACTCGTCTTCGGCCACCGGCTCGCCATCGGCCACCAGCGGCACCAGCCTCGGCGGCCGCGCCAGGTGGTCGAAGCAGTACAGCGACTCGAAGATGTGCGAGGTGATCGTGCGCGACGTGTTGTCGTTGATCTGCGCCGGGTCGAAGCTCGTCTCGGCCGCCGCGATGGCGTAGCGCAGCACGCGCTGGCCTTCCGGCGTGCCGGACGGGGCGCCGCCGGCCGCGCGCGCCTCGCTCATCCACGCCGGCCACGCGGCGGCGGCGCCCAGGGCCAGCGTGGTGCGGCGCTTCAACGGACGGCCCTCGGTGTTCTCAGTGGCCGTTGCCGCCGCCGCGCCGCTGCAGCTCGGCGAGGTCGATGTCCACGTACTTGAAGAAGTCGCGCACGAAGATGTTGCGGTGGTAGCCCACCACCCAGGGGTGCGCGAGATCGGTGAAGTAGCGGTGCACGTGCACCTTGTAGGGCATGTAGGCCACCATCAGGCGCGCCGCGTCCTGCATCACGGCCACGCGCTCGGGGCCGTCGGGCATCTGCCGCTGCTTCTCGTACAGGGCGTTGAAGGCCGGGAGGTTGAAGCGCGCGTGGTTGGCGCCGCCGATGTTCGGCCCGTAGCCGAGCGCGAGGAAGGTGTCGCCGTCGGGGTTGCCGGCGAGCCAGCCCACGCCCCACATCATCAGCTTGCCGGTGCGGCTGGCCTTCAGGTTCTCGGGCCACTTCTGCGTGTCGAACTCGATCTTCAGGCCGATGGCCGTCATGTTCTTCTGCCACAACTCGACGAGCTGGCGGCTCTGCTGGTCGGGCTGCGTCGCGTAGCGCAGCACCAGCGGCCTGCCGTCGGGCTGCTCGCGCCAGCCGTCGCCGTTGCGGTCGACGTAGCCGTGCATGTCCAGCAGCGCCTTGGCGCGCGCAACGCTGAAGTCCGACAGCGTCGTCTTCAGCTTCGGGTCGTAGCCGAAGACCTCCGGCGCGATCGGGCTCTGCGCCGGGATGGCCTGGCCGCGGCGTGCCAACCGGATCTCGCGCTCGACGTCCACGCCCAGGCTGACGGCGCGCCGCAGCGCCACCTTGTGCGGCTCGTAGCCGCCCACCAGCGGGTGTTCCATGTTGAAGAACGACACCGAGACGTCGGCGCGCAGGTAGCGCACCATCGAGATGCCCTTCTTCGCGAGGTTGGGCGCGAGGCGGTTGTTGGGGATGACGGTCGTCGCGAAGTCGGCCGGCAGGTTGTCCATCACGTCCTGCTCCTCGTTCAGGAAGGACAGCCAGCGCGGCTGCGGCTCTTCGATGATCGAGATGACGACGCGGTCGATGAAGGGCAGCTGTCGGCCCTTCAGCCGCTCGACGGCCTGGGCCAGGCGCGTGTCGCCGGGCTGCGGCGTCTCGTTGTAGAGCACCTCGCGGTAGTTGGGGTTCTTCTCCAGCACGATGCGCGAGCTGCGCTTCCACTCCGCCAGGCGGTACGGACCCGTGCCCACCGGGTGCTCGCCGATCTTGTCGCCGTAGGCTTCGACGACCTCGCGCGCCACGGCGCCAGTGAACGAGCCGTCGGTGAAGTTCTGCAGGAAGCGCGGCGTCGCCACGCCCAGGCGCACCTGAAAGGTGTAGCGGTCGAGCACCTTCAGCCCTTCCACCGGCGCGTCGTAATCGAACGGCTTCTTCTCCTCAATGAGCTTCCTGCGCAGCTCCGACAGGCCGAGGATCTTCGCGTTCTCCAGCAGGTACAGGTTCGGGCTCTTCCAGCGCGGGTCGTAGTGGCGCTTCAGCGCGTAGACGTAGTCCTCGGCGACGAGCTCGCGCTTCTTCCCCTTGAACGCGGGGTCGTCGGCGAAGTGGATGCCCGGCTTGATGCGGAAGGTGAAGGTCTTGAAGTCGTCGCTGACCTCGGGCATCGCGGCGGCGGTGTTGAGCCGCATCTTCACCGGCTTGGCGAGGAACTCGTATTCCAGCGGCGCGTCGAAGATGCCGGCCAGCACGGTGCGCGAGTAGAGGTCGGAGACCTGCGCCGGGTCGAAGGTCGTCTCGGCGATGAGGAAGGCGTAGCGCAGCGTCTTGGTGCCGTTGACGGTGCCGTTCGCGGTCGCGGCGGCGGGCACCGCACCTTGTTGCGCGCATGCGGCGCCGCCATGGAGCAGCACGAGGCCGGCCGCGGCGGCGGAAAGCGCACGCACGGCCCGCGCGAGCAGGGGGGTGGTCTTCATCGTGCCCTCACGAGGCGGCCGGCAGGAAGTGGCCGATGCGGCAGAGGCGGAACGCCGAGGCGGAAAGTCTATGGCCGGCGCGATGCCCCTGACGACGGGAAACCCCCGGCCGGAGGGTCCGGGGGCGCCCCCTACACTCGCGCCCATCCTCGCCCCAGACGTGCCCGCATCGCCCCACGAGGGCCGCTGCCGCCGGCACGCCGCCGCCCGATGACCGCCTACCTGATTCGCCGCCTGTGGCAGATGATCCCCACGCTCGCCGGGGTCGTGCTGCTGGTCTTCTTCCTCTTCAAGTACTTCGGCGGCGACCCGGCCGAGGTGCTGGGCGGCCTCAACGCCAGCCCCGAACAGATCAAGGCCATCCGCCAGACGCTCGGCCTGGACGAGCCGGTGTGGGTGCAGCTGTGGATCTTCGTCAAGCAGATCCTCACCTTCGACTGGGGCAAGAGCTGGGCGACGAACGAGGCGGTGAGCAACCTCTTCGCCACGCGCCTGCCGGCCACGCTGACGGTGATGGTGCCCATCCTCGTGCTCGACGTCGTGCTGGCCCTGCCGATCGCGATGTGGGTGGCCTACCGCCGCGGCTCGCTGACCGACCGCACGATCATGGTCGCCACCACGGTGGCGCTGTCGATCAGCTTCCTCGTCTACGTCATCATCGGCCAGTACGTGTTCGGCTTCCAGCTCGGCTGGTTCCCGGTGCAGGGCTGGAGCGACAGCACGCTTACGAACCTGCTCGTCTACGTGCCGCTGCCGGTGGTGCTGGCCGTGGCGGTGGGGCTGGCGCCGCAGACGCGCCTGTACCGCAGCTTCCTGCTCGACGAGCTCGGCCAGGACTACGTGCGCACGGCGCGCGCCAAGGGGCTCACCGAAGGCGTGGTGCTGTTCAGGCACGTGCTGCGCAACGCGCTGATCCCGATCCTCACCAACATCGGCCTGCAGCTGCCCGGCATCTTCGTCGGCAGCTTCCTGATCGAGGTGTTCTTCTCGATCCCCGGCCTCGGGCGCGAGGTGCTGCTGGCCGTGAACCGCAGCGACTTCCCGGTCATCCAGGCGGTGACGATCTACCTCGCGGTGCTGACGATGCTGATCAACCTGGCGACCGACCTGGCCTACAAGATCGCCGACCCGCGTGTGGTGCTGAAGTGAAGGCCACGCAGGTGGTGGCGGGATCGGGCCGGCGGGGTGCCCTGCTCCGTGAATGTCCTCTTTCGGCGGACGAGCTTCGCTCGTCCCCCGAATGCCCCCTTGATTTCACGGAGCAGGGCACCCCGCCGGCCCGATCCGGCACCCGCAGTGGTATCCCGCCGAGGACAGACCACGGTGCCACGCCAAGGACGCCGGGTGGTCGGCGCAGCGAAATCAAGGGGGCATCGGGGGGACCAGCGAAGCTGGGCCGCCCGAAGAGGACATTCGCGAAGCCGACCACCCGGCGGCCTTGGCGCGCGCTGACCTCCACGGCCTTCCGCACCTCGCACATCAGGCGCAAAGCGATGGAACCGTTCGAAGTGAGGCACGCCCGATGAGTGCCGTTCTCCCCATCTCGAGCCCCGGCGGGCTCGACGACGCGCAGCAAAAGAGCGAAGGCGTCTGGCACGCCGCCTGGCGGCGCTTCAAGGGCGACCGCGTCGGCTTCTGGTCGATGATGGTGGTGTTCGCCTTCATCGCACTGATCGCGCTGGCGGCCATGGGCCTGGTGGCGAAGAACTGGCAGGACGAGGTCGGCGTACCCAACGCGCCGCCCACGTTCATGGGCCCGGCCGCACCGCAGGCCGCCGGCGCCGTCGAGCAGCCCAGGGGCCCGAACGTCGACCTCTCGGACATCGACCCGCTCGCGCCGCGGTACAAGGAGTGGGACGAACTGGCGAAGAAGTTCCAGACGGCCGAGGTGCCCAAGCGCGAGACGCTGCCCTTCGGCGCCGACCGCCTCGGCCGCGACGTGCTGGCCAAGGCCATCAAGGGCACCGAGATCTCGGTCTTCGTCGGCGTGATGGCGGCGATTGCCGCCACGTGCCTGGGCACGCTGCTCGGCGCGCTCGGCGGCTTCTTCGGCGGCAAGGTCGGCGACTTCCTCGAGTGGGTCTACAACGTCTTCGAGAGCATCCCGAACATCCTGCTCATCTTCGCCTTTGCCGCCGTGGTGGGCCGCGGCGTGCAGAGCGTCGTCATCATCCTCGCGCTCACCGGCTGGACGGGCATGTACCGGCAGGTGCGCGCCGAGTTCATCAAGCACCGCTCGCGCGAGTACGTGCGTGCCGCCGAAGCCATCGGCGCTTCCGCCGGCAGCCGCATGTTCCGGCACATCCTGCCCAACGTCAGCCACGTCATCCTCGTGCGCATGAGCCTGCTGGCCGTGGGCTTCATCAAGGCCGAGGTGATCCTGTCGTACCTCGGCCTCGGGGTGCGCGTCGACCAGGTGAGCTGGGGCACCATGCTCGCCGAGGCGCAGAGCGAGCTGATTCTCGGCCACTGGTGGCAGCTGGCCACGGCGACGCTGTTCATGGCGGTGTTCGTCACGGCGTTCTCGATGATGGCCGACGCCTGGCGCGACGCACTCGACCCGAAGCTGCGGGGCCTGGAGAAGTAGCCCGATGTCCTCCGCACTGCTGTCGATCCAGGACCTCAAGGTCGGCTTTCGCATGGGCCGCGGCGTGGTCGCCGAGGCCGTGCGCGGCGTCAGCTTCGACATCGCCCCCCACAGCACCGTCGCGCTCGTCGGCGAATCGGGCTCGGGCAAGAGCGTCACCGCGATGTCGGTGCTGAACCTGCTGCCCGAGAACGCCGAGCGCGCCGGGCGAATCACGTGGCAAGGGTCGAAGGACCTGCTGCAGATGCCCACGGCCGAGCTGCAGGCGCTGCGCGGGCGCGAGATCGCCTGCGTCTTCCAGGACCCGATGAGCTCGCTGAACCCGGTGTTCGACGTCGGCCGCCAGCTGAGCGAGCCGCTGATGAAGCACCTGGGCCTCTCGCGCTCTGCGGCGCTGAAGCGTGCCGAGGAGCTGCTCGGCGAGGTCGGCATCCCCGAGCCGAAGCGGCGCCTGGCGAGCTACCCGCACGAGATGAGCGGCGGCCAGCAGCAACGCGTGATGATCGCCATGGCGCTCGCCTGCGAGCCGAAGCTGCTCATCGCCGACGAGCCGACCACGGCGCTCGACGTGACGATCCAGCGCCAGATCCTCGAGCTGCTGGCGCGGCTGAAGAACACGCACCAGATGAGCTTGCTGTTCATCAGCCACGACCTCGGCCTCGTCGGCGAGATCGCCGACCACGTGGTGGTGATGCGCCACGGCATCGTGCGCGAGCAGGGACCGGTGGCACGCATCTTCAGTGCGCCGCGGGACGACTACACCAAGGCGCTGCTCGCCTGCCGCCCGAGCCTGGAAGGCAGCCCGGCGCGGCTGATGGTCATCGACGACCACATCGCCGCGAGCCAGGCCGCGGCGCGTGGCGAAGCGGCCACCGCGCGCGCGCAGGCGACACCGAAGGATCCGAACGCGCCGGTGCTGCTCGAGGTGCGATCACTGGCCAAGAGCTTCTGGCTGCGCGAGGGCCTCTTCGGCCGGCGCGAGTTCAAGGCGGTGCAGAACGTCAACTTCCAGCTGCGCCGCGGCCACACGCTGGGTGTCGTCGGCGAGTCGGGCTCGGGCAAGACGACGATGGGGCTGACGCTCTTGCGCCTGCACGAGCCGAGGTCCGGCCCCGCCGGCGGCGAAGTGCTCTTCGACGGCCGCGACCTGCTGACGCTGCCCGACAGCGAACGCCAGGCGATGCGCCGGCGCATCCAGATCGTCTTCCAGAACCCGTACGCGAGCCTGAACCCGCGTTTCACGATCGGCCAGACGCTGGTGGAGCCGATGACCATCCACGGCATCGGCGCCAGCGTCGCCGAGCGCGAGCAGCGCGCCCGCAGCCTGCTCGAGAAGGTGGGGCTGGACGGCCGCGCCTTCGGCAAGTACCCGCACGAGTTCAGCGGCGGCCAGCGCCAGCGCGTGGCCATCGCGCGCTGCCTGACGCTCGAACCCGAGGTGCTCGTGCTCGACGAGGCGGTGAGCGCGCTCGACGTGAGCGTGCAGGCGCAGGTGCTGAACCTGCTGAAGGACCTGCAGGACGACCTCGGCCTCGCCTACGTCTTCATCAGCCACGACCTGGCCGTGGTGCGCTTCATCAGCGACGAGGTGCTGGTGATGAAGGACGGTGTCGTCGTCGAGCAGGCGAGCGCGGCGCAGATCCTGGCCGCGCCGCGCGAGGAGTACACGAAGCGGCTGCTGGCCGCCGTGCCGCGCGGCTACCAGGGACGCCCGGCGACGGCGTAGCCGGTCGGGGCGGCAGCGTCGCCGCGCGGGCCACGGTCGTCACGCCGGAGTCGACTCGGGCGCCGCCCCGGGCACGCGCGAACGCTCGTCGGTGGCCGCCGCGGGCCCCGACGGAGTCGACGTCGGGTCACCCGCCAGCGGCGCCAGCACGCGCAGCAGCTCCGCCACCTCCACCGGCTTGGCGATGAAGCCGTTCATGCCCGCCGCTTCGGCGGCACGCCGCTCGTGGTCCAGCACGGCCGCGGAGAAGGCGAACACCGGCAGCGCCGCCGTCGCCGGCTCGGCGCGCAGCGCACGTGTCGCCGCCAGGCCGTCGCAGCCGGGCATGTGCAGGTCCATCAGCACCGCGTGCAGCGTCGCCGTGTGCTCACGCGCCGTGGCCAGCGCCATCAGGCCGTCGGTCGCCTCGACGACGCTGGCCCCGAGGCGCTGCAGCATCGCCACGACGATGAGCATGTTGACGGCGTTGTCCTCGGCCACCAGCACGCGCAAGCCGGCGAGCGGCCGTGCCGGCTCGTCACGCCCTTCGCCTTCGCCGGCGCCTGCCTGCGGGGCCCGCGGCGGCTGCGGCAGGCCCTGCGCCGGCAGCGGCAGCTCGGCCCAGAACAGGCTGCCGCCGTGTTCGGCCAGGCCGGCACCGGTGGCGCCGATCGCGCCGGCCGCGCCGGTCGCGCCTGCATCGATGCCGCGGCTCTCGACCCCGACCTCGCCGCCCATCAGCCGCGCCAGCTGCCGGCAGATCGCCAGGCCGAGCCCCGTGCCGCCGAAGCGGCGCGTGGTCGAGCTGTCGGCCTGCAGGAAGGGCTCGAAGAGCTTGTCGTGCAGCTCGGGCGCGACGCCGGGGCCGGTGTCCTGCACCGTGAGCCGCACGCGCCCACCCGGGCGCGGCTGCGCGCTGAGCGTTACCGAGCCGCGCTCGGTGAACTTGAGCGCGTTGCCCAGGTAGTTGGCGAGGATCTGCCGAAGCCGCACGGGGTCGCCGCGCACGTGCCGCGGCAGGCCGGCGGCCAGCACGCAGCGCATCGCCAGCCCCCGCTCGCGACCCAGCGCGGCGAAGGCGGCGAAGGTGCCTTGAAGCACCTCGTGCAGGTCGAAGTCGATGCATTCGACCTGCAGGTGGCCCGACTCGATCTTCGACAGGTCGAGCACGTCGGAGACGATGCCCGACAGCAGCCGCGCCGAATCGGCCAGGTGTGCCAGGTACTCGGCACGGCGCGAGCCGTCCAGCCGCTCGTCCTGCAGCAGGCGCGCCAGGCCGACGACGCCGTTCAGCGGCGTGCGGATCTCGTGGCTCATCGTCGCCAGGAACGCGCTCTTGGCGCGGCTCGCCGCCTCGGCGTCACGCTTGGCGGCTTCGAGTGCCAGCTCGTCGGCGCGCCGCGCCGTGATGTCCTCGACGACCCAGATCGTGCCTGCAGCCGCGCGCGGCCCGTCGACCCCTTGCGCGGCCGCGCCCGGCGCCGCCTCGATCGGCCGCGCGCGCAGGCGCACGAGGATGCGCCGGCCGTCGCGCCGCGTGACCTCGCGTTCGAACTCCAGGCCACCGTGCGGGGAGGCCCCTTCGCTTGCCGGCGCGCGCGGCGTGCGCGCGCCGCCCGGCTGCGGCACCGGCAAGATGGCGTGCGTGCGCTCGCCGGCCAGCGTGCCGGGCGCCCAGCCGAACATCGACTCGAGCGCCGCGTTGGCGCGTTCGATGCGGTTGTGGCGCACGAGCGCGATGCCGACGCCGGCGTTGTCGAGGATGGCATCGCTCTCGCGCCGCGCCCGCTCGACCTCGGTGATGTCGCGCAGCGTCACCACGGCGAGCGTCGTGCCTTCGCTCTCGAAGCCGGCGGCGGTGACGAGCACCTCGCGCTCGCGCCCGTCGCTCAGGCGCACGATGCTGCGCAGGTCGCGCACGCTGCCGTCACCGGCGCGCATCGTGCGCAGCACGCGCCTCGGCTCGTCGAGGTCGGGCCACAGGCCGAGCTCGCCGATCGTGCGCCCCACCACCTCGGCCTGGGTGAGGCCGGTGAACGCCAGGAAGCCGGCGTTGGCCAGCAGGATGCGGCCGTCGCTGGCGCGGCCGACGCAGATGGCGTCCGGGCTCGCT
The DNA here is from genome assembly GCA_026125665.1 of Rubrivivax sp. GTDB lineage: Bacteria > Pseudomonadota > Gammaproteobacteria > Burkholderiales > Burkholderiaceae_C > Rubrivivax. The sequence goes on along the minus strand of JAHCKS010000032.1, from coordinate 21,310 downwards.
TCGTACAGGCGGTTGAGCAGCGTCTCGGTGCGCTGCTGCGCGAGCCGCGCCTCGCGTTCGGCGGTGACGTTGCGGCCGACGCCGCGCCAGCCGGTCAGGCCCCCGGCGGCGTCGAACACCGGGGTGCCCGAGAACAGCGCATGCATCGGCGCGCCGTCCGGGCCGACGTAGGTGACGGCCATCTCGCGGAAGGCGCGTCGCTCGCGCAACGCGGCCTGCAGCGCACGCCAGTTCTCGTCGTCGACGATGCGCGGCTGGCCCGGTTCGTTCAGGCGCTCGAAGTCCGCGCGCCGGTAGCCGGTGCGCGCCTCGAACGAAGGCGAGATGGTGACGAGGCGGGCTTGCGCATCCAGCTCCCAGGTCCAGTCGCTGCCGAGCTCGAGCAGCTCGGTGACCCGCTCGTGGTCGCGCGTGGCGCGCGCCAGCGCCGCCTGGACGATGCGCGCGAAGAACGCCGCCACCAGCAGCCCGGCCGCGGCCACGAGGCCGTGCCCGACGAGTCGGCTGGCGAGCGACAGGCGCGCCTCGGCGGCCCGGCCGGCCAGCAGCCCGGCTGTCTCGCTCCAGGCCAGGAAGCCGACCACCCCCGCATAGAGCAAGGCCAGCCAGGCGGCAGATCGCAGCCCGAGCGTCGGCCCGGCCGTCGCGATGACCATGCCCAGGCCGCCGAGCGTGACCATGTGCACGCCGAGCTGGGTGGACCAGGCGTTGAAGCCCATGCCGAGCATGACGATGCCGAGCAGCCCGACGAGCACCGGGCCGGGCGCACGCTGCTTCAGCTGCCACGCGGGCCACGCCACCACGAGCAGCGCAGCCCCCAGCAGCGCCCGTTTGGCCGCCACGTCGTTCGTGCCGATGAGGGCGATCTCGGCCAGCGAAGCGAACGCGAGCACGGCGCCGAGCACGGCTACGGTCAAGGTGAGCGTGCGCGCGCCGACGAGGCGCATCTCCGACGCCGGGTCGGCGGGCGCCGGCGGCGGGCTGCCGAGCCCGGCAGGCGCCGGCCCGTTGGCGGTTGGAGCTGGCGAACCGGTGTTTTGCATGTCTCGCGGGGGCCGGCAGTATGGCGCCGCCATGACGCGCTTCGCCCCGCACCGCCGGCGCCGTGCCGGCGAGGTGTGAACTTGCCCCGCATGCCGGCCGGCGTGGCGCGCTGCCGGCCTGCGGCACCGGCATGTGAAGTTGGGCAAAGCCCATCGCCGCGCCGCATCAGGCTGAAGACCCTCGCCGAGAATGCGCGCCGATGAGTGGGATGCGGAGGGTGGCGCGTGTCTTCGGGCGGGCATGCGCTGCCGCAATGGGAAGCCTGGTGCTCGGCCTGCCGGCCGCTGCCCAGGAGGCGCCGCGGCCCGCGGCGTCGGCGCCGGCCTCGGCGAGCTCGGCGGCCGGCACGTCGCCGAGCCCGGCCAGCGAGAAGCCGGCGGCGACCACCGCCCCGGCGACGGGTCGTCCCGCCAGTGCAGCCAGCGCACCCGCTGCCGCGGCCAGCGCGCCGGCGGCCGCGCCGCAGCAGCGCATCGAGATCACCGGCGGCCGCGACAGCGACACCGAAACACGCCGGCGCAGCACCGCGGCGAAGATCGTCATCGGCCGCGAGGAGATCGAGAAGTTCGGCGACGCCACCGTCGGCGAGGTGCTGCGCCGCCTGCCCGGCGTCACCACACCGGGCGCCCCCGGCCGCGGCGGGCCGCCGCGGCTGCGCGGCCTGGGCAGCGGCTACACGCAGCTGCTCATCGACGGCCAGCGCCTGCCGCCCGGCTTCAGCCTCGATTCGCTGACGCCCGAGCAGATCGAGCGCATCGAGATCCTGCGCGCGCCCACGGCCGAGACCGGCGCGCGCGCCATCGCCGGCACGATCAACATCGTCACGCGCGAAGGTTTCCGCCGCCGGCTGAACGACCTGCGGCTGGGCTTCGGCACGGAGAACGGCGGCGTCACGCCCGGGCTCAACGTCGTGCGCAACGACGCCGTCGACGAGCTGATCTACAACGTCTCGCTTTCCGTCTTCCTCCCGCAGCGCATCACCGACAGCGACAACGAGACGCTGCTCGTGCGCCGCGACGACGGCAGCCTCGTCGAGCAGGCCTCCGGCACCCTGCGCTCGGAGGAGAAGCGCACCGGCGTCGCGCTCACGTCGCGGCTGCAGTGGCGGCTGGGCGAGACGGGCGACATGTTCATCTTCATGCCGCACCTCTTCCACAGCGAGGGCCGCACCGACCGTGACTTCACGCGCACGCAGGTGCCCGCGCCGGCGCCCGGCAGCGCCTACTACGACAGCGGCACGAGCGACACGACGAACCACTTCACCAGCCTGCGCCTGAACGGCCAGTGGCGCCAGCGCCTGGGCCCGGCGGTGCGCATGGAGCTCAACGGTGGCGTCGGCTCGTGGCGCGCGGCGAACAACACGCAGCGCACCGAGTTCCAGGAAGGAGTCGCGGGCCCCACGCGCTTCACCGACGAGCTCGGCCGCACCCGCGAACGTTCGCTCAACCTGACGGCCAAGTTCAGCGGCGTCGCGGTGCCGGGCGCGCGCGGCGCCGCCTTCGGTGCGGGCACGGGTGGCCCGCCGCCACCGGCCGAGCACCATCTCGTCGGCGGCTTGGAGATCGAAGGTGCGCGGCGCGACGAGCTGCGCGTGTTCACCGACGGCGGCGTCGTGCAGGCCGCCGAGTTCGGCGACACCTTCGAGGCCTCGACGCTGCGCCTGGCCGCCTACCTGCAGGACGAATGGAACCTCGACGCGCACTGGGCCTTCCACGCCGGCCTGCGCTGGGAGGGCATCCGCACGCAGGGCGACGCCGGCGACGGCACGCGCCCGGCGAACACCAGCAGCGTCACGACCCCGCTCGTGCACCTGCTGTGGAAGCCCGACCCGGCCCGGCGCGACCAGGTGCGCCTGTCGCTGACGCGCAGCTACCGCGCGCCGACGACGCAGAGCCTCATCGCGCGGCCGTCGATCAACAGCAGCTCGCCGGCCAGCGGCCCCAACGACCCCACGCGGCCCGACACTGCCGGCAACCCCGAGCTCCGGCCCGAGCGCGCCATCGGCCTGGACCTCGCGTTCGAACGCTACCTCGATGGCGGCGGCGTGCTCAGCTCCAACACCTTCTACCGCCACGTGCGCGACCTGATGCGCCGCGTGACGACGCTGGAGGCGGTGTCGTGGAGCCCCGTACAGCGGTATGTCGCGCGCGAGCAGAACATCGGCGACGCGACGACGATGGGCCTGGAGCTCGAGGCGAAGTACCGGCTCGAGCAGCTGGTCACCGACGCGCCGCGCGTCGAGCTGCGCCACAACGTCGCCTTCTACCGCTCGCGCGTCGGAGGCGTGCCGGGCCCGGACAACCGCCTCGACCAGCAGGCCAGGGCCACCGCCAACATCGGCGCCGACTACCGGTTGCGCGCACTGCCGCTCACGCTCGGCGGCAACCTCAACCTCGTGCCCGGCTACCGCACGCAGCTCGCCGACGACCGCGCCGTCACGGTGAGCAGCAAGCGCGTCTTCGACGCCTTCGCGCTGTGGACCTTCAGCCCGGCGGTGGGCTTGCGCGTGCTGGCCAACAACCTGGCGCCGCGCGACTACGCCAACCGCACCGAGTTCGACTACGTCGACCCGGGCAGCGGCGTGCCGCTGCGCGAAACGGCAACGACGCGCGGCCCGAGCTGGCTGAACCTGCAGCTGCGGCTGGAACTGAAGCTGTAGCCGTTGAGTCTGTTGCAGCGGCGTGCCGCGGCGCTCGCCGTTGCGGAAGGAGGGGTTGCTGAGCCTTCCACGTTTCCATTAGACTGGAAATATGGACGAAGCAACCGCCGTCGTTTCGCTGGCCGCCCTGGCCCAGGGGCAGCGCCTGCGCATCTACCGCGCCCTCGTCGGCGCCGCGCCCGAGGGCATGACCCCCGGCATGCTGGCGGCGATGCTCGGCCTGCCGGCCTCGACGCTGTCGTTCCACCTGAAGGAGCTGCTGCACGCCGGCCTCGTCACGCAGGACCGCGCCGGCCGCTACCTCATCTACCGCTCGTCGATCGATCGGATGAACGCGCTGATGGAGTACCTCAGCGCGCACTGCTGCCAAGGCAGCGACTGTGCGCCGGCGCAGCGGCAGCCGGTCTGCACGCCGGCCCGCTCGGCGCCTTCTTCGCGGCGCGTCGTCGCCCGCCTGCACCCCGCCAAGCCATGAACGATCCGCCGCTGCACGTCCTCTTCCTCTGCACCGGCAACTCGGCGCGCTCGATCATGGCCGAGGGCCTGCTGGCCCACCTGGGGCGCGGCCGCTTCGCCGCGCACTCGGCGCGCCGTGCACGGCGATGGTCTTCGTGTGGAGCCGGCTGACCCACGGCCACCCGCTGTTCACGCTCAGCAAGGTGGCGCTGAACGACACGATCATGGTGTTCGCCTTCGCGCCCATCGTCGCTCTGTGGCTGGGGCTTTCGGCCATCACCGTGCCGTGGGACACGCTGCTCACCTCGGTCGTGCTGTATATCGAGGTGCCGGTGATGCTGCTCGTGGTGCACGTGGTGAACCGCAGCAAGGGCTGGTACGAGCGCGGCGCGGCCCCTCGCGAAGCCGCGGCACGCGCCTGACGCTTGCGCACCGAGACACACGCCATGCAGCCTGCCGCGACGAACGACCCCTGGCGCCGCCACCGCGCCGAGCTGCGCCGCTTCGTCGGCCGCCGCGTCTTCGACCGCCACGAGGCCGAGGACATCGTGCAGGAGGCGCTGGCGCGGGCGCACGAGGCGCGGCACCAGCTGCGCTCGCCCGAGCAGCTTCCGGCCTGGCTGGCACGCATCGCCGCCAACCTCATCGTCGACACGCACCGCGCCCGCCGCCCGGGCGACGAGCTGCCCGAGGACCTCGCCGCGCCGGAGCCCGAGGACGACCCGGTGGCGCGGCTCGCCACCTGCCTGCCGGGACTCGTCGAAGACCTGCCTGGGACGTTCCGCGACGCGGTGCGCTGGTCCGGGCTCGAAGGCCTGCCGCAGCGCGAGGTGGCGCGCCGCCTGGGCATCTCGCTTTCGGGGGCGAAGTCGCGGGTGCAGCGCGGCCGCGCGCTGCTGCGCCGGCAGATCGAAGCCTGCTGCCGCGTGCTGGTGGTGCGCGGGGCGATCACCGGCTTCGAGCGGCGCGCGCCGTGCCGGCCCGAGGGCCGTGCCGGCCGTGCCGGCTGTGCCGGCGGCGGGATGACGCCGGACGCGGGGATGCGTCCTTCCTGAGCCTTCTCCGTCAATGGGGACACGGGCGTCGCCGACGCCCACCTGCACCCGCCCACCCCTCGACGGAGACCCGCGACCATGAAGACGAACCTCGAAGGCGCTGCCTGCTGCGGCGGCCCCGCCCCCGCCGGCACCGACGCCTGCTGCGTGCGCGACGCCGATGCCAAGGCCAGCGGCGCCGCCGGCTGCGGCTGTGCGAGCGCCGCAACGGCCGGACCCGCGACAAGCGATGCCGAGGCGGCGGCCTCGGCCTGCTGCGGCACGCCGAAGGCTGCCGCGGCCGGCACGGCACGCCCCGGCGGCGGCCGGCCGCCCGTGAACCTGCCGGTCGCCGTCATCGGCGCCGGCCCGGTGGGCCTGGCGGCCGCGGCACGCCTCATCGAACGCGGCATCGAGCCGCTCGTGCTCGAAGCCGGCAGCAGCGTCGGCGCGCATCTGCTCGAGGTCGGCCATGTGCGCCTGTTCTCGCCGTGGCGCTACAGCGTCGACGCGGCGATGGCCGCCCAGCTCGAAGCACAGTCGGGCTGGACGCGCCCCGACGCTGACGGCATGCCCTTGGCCGGCGACATCGTCGCGCAGGTGCTGCGCCCGTACGCCGAGGTGCCGGCCGTGCGGCGCGCGCTGCGCCTGCGCACCCGCGTGCTGGCCATCGGCCGCGAGGGCTTCGACAAGGTCAAGAGCGAAGGCCGCGAGCGCGCGCCCTTCGTCGTCCGCGCCATGCAGGATGGCCGGCCGGTCGAGTTCCGCGCCCGCGCCGTCATCGACGCGAGCGGCACCTGGTCGACACCGAACCCGCTCGGCGCCGGCGGCCTGCCGGCGCGCGGCGAACGCGAACACGCCGCGCGCATCTTCTACGGCATCCCCGACGTGCTCGGCCGCGACCGCGCGCGCTACGCCGGGCGGCGCACGCTCGTCGTCGGCGCCGGCCACTCGGCGGCCAACGCGCTGCTGGCGCTGGCCGAGCTCGCCGACCGCGCGGCGAACACGCGCCTCGCGTGGGCGGTGCGCTCGCCGGTGCTGACGCGCGTCTTCGGCGGCGGCGACGCCGACGCGCTGCCGGCGCGCGGCGCGCTCGGCACGGCGCTGAAGGCGTTGCGCGACGGCGGCCGGCTCGAGTTCATCGCCGGCCTGCGCATCGCCGAAGTCGCCGCCGACGGCGCGGCGCTCACCGTGCGCGGCCACGACGGCGAAGGCCGCCCGGTCGAGCTCGACGGTATCGACGAGATCGTCTGCGCCACCGGCCAGCGCCCCGACCTCGCGATGCTCGGCGAGCTGCGCCTGCGCCTGGACCCGGCGCTCGAGTCGACCGAGGCGCTCGGGCCGCTGATCGACCCCAACGTGCACAGCTGCGGCACGGTGCGCCCGCACGGCCACCGCGAGCTGGCGCACCCCGAGCCCGGCTTCTACACGCTCGGCGTGAAGAGCTACGGCCGTGCACCGACCTTCCTGATGGCGACCGGCTTCGAGCAGGCGCGCTCGGTGGTGGCGGCGATCGCCGGCGACATCGAGGCGGCCGACCGCGTGGAGCTCGATCTGCCGCAGACCGGTGTGTGCAGCACCGGCAGCCTCGCAGGCGTCGGCGGCAGCGACGATGCCTGCTGCGGCAGCGCATCCACGACTCGCCTCGGAGGGCCGGAATCGGCGGGCGGGCGCGTCGTCGCCTCGAACGGCACCGCCGGCGGTTGTGGTGTCGCGACCCGGTCGGCGTCGCCCGCCGCCGAGCCCGCCTGACCCTGAGCGGGCCGCGCCCTCGTCTTCGTTCCTCGGGCTGGCGGCCGGGCGCATCCGGCGCCCCGCATGCCATGAGGCCGACCGTCCTGCTCGGGTTTGCATCCGCCGCGGCTCGGATGCGTACGTTCGTACGTACACCGCACACCCTGCCCGGCCGGGAGCCACCGAGCGGGCGCAACGACGAGGAGCCTCCGACGATGAAGTTGCATGTCCTGCCGGCCCGTGCCGGACTGTCCGTGACCTCGACCGCGCTCGCGGTGACCTGGGCCGCCCTGGCCACGCTGGCGGGCCACGGCGTCGCGCTGGCGCAGGGCGCCGCGGCCAACGTCGAAGCCGGCCAGGCGCGCGCGCAGGCGGTGTGTGCCGCCTGCCACGGTGCCAACGGCGTGAGCATCGCCGACAACATCCCCAACCTCGCCGGGCAGCGTGTCGCCTACCTCGAAGCGCAGCTGCGCGCCTTCAAGGCCGGCACGCGCAAGGCCGCGTCGATGAACGCGCTGGCCGCGCAGCTGTCGCCGGCCGACATCAGCGATGTCGCCGCGTTCTTCGGCGGCCTCGCGCCGGCGAACGTGGCGCAGAAGTCCGAGCCGCTGCCGCAGCTGGCGAAGACCGAGGTCACCTTCCCCGAGGGCTACCGCTCGACCTTCCGCATGTACCAGACGGTCAACCGCGCCGACATCAACCAGGTGCGCTACCTCTACGCCAACCCGGTGGCGCTGCAGGCGGCGCGCGAGGGGCGGCCGCTGCCGGCCGGCTCGGTGCTGCTGCTCGAGCAATGGGCGGCCAAGCTCGGCGCCGACGGCAAGCCGGTGGTCGGCGCCGACGGCTTCTACCAGCCCGACCGCTTCGTCGCCTACGCCGTGATGGCCAGCGGCAGCGGCTGGGGCGCCGGTTTCCCGGAGATGCTGCGCAACGGCGACTGGAACTACGCCGTCTTCGGCCCGGACATGAAGCGGCGCACCGCCGCCAACCAGGCCGACTGCCTGGGCTGCCACAAGCCGCTGGACAAGGCCAACTACCTGTTCTCGAACGACGCGCTGGCGACGGTGGCGAAGCGCTGAAGTGGGCCGGCGGAAGCGGACATTCACGGCGCAGGGCGCTCCACCGGCCCGATCCCGCCACCACCCGCGAGGACGGATTCAGTTCCAGTTCAGATCTCACCCTCACCCGCCAAGCGCAACCCGCACACTGCCCTGCGCCGCGTCCAGCCGCCGCGTCGCCTCGGCGGCGTCGACGCTGGCACGCAGCATGACGATCGCCGTCTTCACGCTGCCGCCGCCGGCGGCCAGCGCGGCGCGCGCGTCGGCCTCGCCGGCGCCGCTGGCGCGCATCGCGAGCGCCAGCGCACGGCGCTCGAGCTTCGTGTTGGTGGCGCGCAGGTCCACCATCAGGTTGCCGTATACCTTGCCCAGCCGCACCATGACGCTGCTGGAGAAGGCATTGAGCGCGATCTTCTGCGCCGTGCCGGCCTTCAGCCGCGTGCTGCCGGAGACGACCTCGGGCCCGGTGTCCAGCACGATGGCGATCTCGCACGCCGCGGCCAGCGGCGCGCCGGCGTTGTTGGTGAAGGCGATGGTGAGCGCACCGCGTTCGCGCGCTGCCCGCGCCGCACCGAGCACGTAGGGCGTGCTGCCCGAGGCCGCGACGAGCAGCGCGACGTCGTGCGGGCCCGCCTGCAAGCCCTGCATGTCGGCCGCGCCCTGCGCCGCGTCGTCCTCGGCGCCTTCGACGGCAACGAACATGGCGCGCTCGCCGCCTGCCAGCAGCGCCCGCGCGCGCTCGCGCGGCCACGAGAAGGTTGGCCAGAGCTCGACGCTGTCGAGCACGCCCAGCCGCCCGCTGGTGCCGGCACCACAATAGACGAGGCGGCCGCCGGCGAGCAGGCGCGGCACCGCCGCCTCCACCGCCGCAGCCAGCGCGCCCGAAGCCGCCTGCACCGCCGGCGCGGCGCGTGCCTGGTCCTCGACGAAGGCGCGCACGAGCGCGGCGCTGGTGTAGGTGTCCAGCGCGGGGTGGTCGTCGCTCGGCTGCTCGGTCCGTGGCGGCAGCGAAGGTGGCACGGAGAAAGGCTCTCGCATCGGAGCGGTTTCTACTTCGCCGCGGCCGCGCCGATCAAGCGGCGCCACGGGCCTCATGGCCAGCGCACGGCCTGCCGCTCGCTGGCGTTGCCGCGCCGGTCCACCGCAGCGACGACGATCACGTCGGCGCCTTCGCGCGCCAGGCGCCGCTCGCCGGCAGGCACCGCGGCGAAGCGCCAGCGCCCGTCGACGCGCCGCCACACGGCGTAGCGCGCCGCGGGCTCGCCGGGCGCACGCTCGACGAGCACCGCCTCGCCGCGCCGCTCCAGGCGCGGCGGCCCCGGCGGCTCGGCGTCGAGCCACGGTGTCACCGGCACCAGCGCTGGCGTGGCGTAGGCCCCGCGCTGCAGCTGCGTGGCCAGGCCGTCGCGGTCCTGCATCAGCGCGGCCATGCTGAAGTGGATGTGGCCGCCGGCGCCGGAGCCCGGCCGCTCGAGCAGCTCCAGCTGCGCCAGCACCTCGCGCGCCGGCCACGCGCGCGTCGGGCCGAGGCCCTGCGTGTCGCCGGCCGCACCCGCCGGCGCGCGCACCGAGCTCGTGAACAGCCCCGGCCACAGGTGCCGGCCGCGCACGTTGGCCTGGGCCCAGTAGCGCAACAGCGGCGCGAAGGGGCGCCCCTCGTTGGCGATCGGCCAGTACAGCTGCGGCGCCAGGTAGTCGAGCCAGCCCATCTCGAGCCAGCGCTCGACGTCGGCGTAGAGCCTGTCGTACTGGCTGAAGCCGCCCGGCGCCACGCCGGGTGGCCGCCGGTCGGGCCGGCCGAGCCCGAACGGGCTGATGCCCACCAGCACCTGCGGCTTCACCCGCCGCACCCGTTCGAACAGCGCCTGCACGAGCGAGTCGACGTGGGCGCGCCGCCAGTCCGCCAGCGCGAGCTTGCCGCCGCCGCGCAGGTACGTCAGGTAGCTCGCGAGGTCCGGGAACAGCAGGTCGCCACCGTCGGGCTGGGCCACGGGGTAGGGGTAGAAGTAGTCGTCGATGTGCACGCCGTCGATGTCGTAGCGGCGCAGCACGTCCTCGATGACCGCCAGCGTGTGCGCGCGCGCGACGGCGTCACCCGGGTCCATCCACAGCAGCTCGCCGTAGGCCTTCACCGAGCCCGGCGCGCGCAGCGCCAGGTGCGGCCGCACGAGCGGCGTCTTGGCCGAGGGGTGGCGGGCGCGGAACGGGTTGAACCACGCGTGCAGCTGCAGGCCGCGGCGGTGCGCCTCGCGCACCCAGAAGGCGAGCGGGTCCCACCACGGCTGCGGCCGCTGCCCCTGCGCGCCGGTGAGGTACTCGCTCCACGGCTCCAGGCGCGACGCGTACAGCGCGTCGCCGGCCGGCCGCACCTGCAGCACGATGGCGTTCAGGCCGATGGCGGCGGCTCGGTCGAGGATGGCCAGCGCCTCGGCCTGCTGCTGCGCCGTGGGCAGGCCCGGCCGGCTCGGCCAGTCGATGTTGGCCACCGTGGCCACCCAGGCGGCGCGGAACTGGCGCGGCTCGGGAGGCGGCAGCTCCCCAGCGGCGAGCAGCGTGGCCGCGGGCACGCCTTTCGTGCCATCTTCCGCCACAGCACGCGGCGCGCCGATGGTGGCGAGCGCGATCGACCCGGCAGCGGCCAGGACAAGGGCCGCGAACCGCCGCGCCGCCTGGCCCAGACGCGCCAGCACGTGCACCTCCGACGGCGGCCCCATCCGCAACCTCAACCACGCCCCTTCGCAGCCACCGCCTTCGCGCGCAGCTCCTTGCGCACGACGAGCTTCAGCCCCGACCAGACCTCGCTCACGGCGCACACCTTCACGTCGACCAAACCGAGCGGCAGCGCTTCGGCGCGGATCGTTTCCTCGTCGATGTCGGTGTCCACCTTCGCCGCCTTCTTCGGCCACGAGATCCACAGCACCGCGTCGTCGTCGAGCGTGCGCCTCCACGCGGCGAGCGAACGCGCGAGCGCCGCGCGCTGCACGAAGAACGCGTGCACCAGCCGCACGCCGCGCGCCGGTCGCGCTGCGAACGCCACGCCCGGCGGCAGCGGTGCGGTCCATGCCGGCCATTCGGCGGGCGCGTCGACGAGCGCCACGGTGTCGCCGGCGGCGATGCCGAGCTTTTTCGCCAGCGGCGTGCCGGAATAGCCGGCGGCAGCCACCGCGGGCGCCGCGCCCTTCGCGCGGGTGCTCATGGCTGCGCCGCCGACGTCGCCGCTGCCGGCCCGCCCGTTGCCGCCGGAAAGGCCGGCGGCAGCGCCAGCGGCTGCCGTCCGGGTGACGCCGCGGCCGGGTTGTTCAGCACCCACAGGATCGCCGCGCTCTCCGCGTCGGGCGCGCCATCGTGGCGCTCGGGCCGGTAGCGCATCTGGAAGTTGATCATCACGTTGCGCATCTGCGCGTCGAAGCGGCCGGTCCTCTCGACCGCGTAACCGTGCTGCGCCAGTTGCTCCTGGAACCAGGGGATGTCGGGCACGCCGGTGGGCAGCGCGTCGAACCGCTGCCGCTGCGCGGCCACGCGCGCCGCGTCGGGCCACGGCGGCGTGATGCCGAGCTCGGAGAAGAGCCGCCACGGGAACGTCGGCCCCGGGTCCTGCTTGTGCTGCGGGCTCACCTCGCCATGGCCGAGGATGCGTTCGGGCCGGATGCCGTGCCGCGCGACGATGTCGCGCACGAGCGGCACCAGCGCTTCGATCTGCGCCTGCGGAAACGGCAGGTGGATGCGCTCGCCGTCGGCATCGAGGCGAAAGCCCGGGTGCACGATCTCGATGCCGATCGAGCTGGCATTGAGCAGCCGGTGCCCCTTCCACGCGCTCAGCCCCGAGTGCCATGCGCGCCGCTCCTCGGGCACGAGGCGATAGATGCGCGGCGGCGCCTCGTCGCTGAGCAGGTAGTGCGCCGACACCTCGCGCTCGGTGAGCACCTTGATCGCGAGCGGCAGGTCGGCCACCGTGTAGTGGATGACGAGGAAGAGCACGCGGCTGTCCTGACCGCGGCTCGAGTGCCGCGTGTCGATCGGCACGCCGCCCGGCGTGGTGGTGACGGTGCAGCCGGCCAGCACCAGCAGGCCGGTCAGCGCGCCGCCGAGCGGGGCGCCGACGGCCGTGCCGAACGCCGCGCGCACCAGCGCGCGCCGGCGGCCAACGGCCGTCAAACCGTGCCCCCGGCCAGGGCGGCGGCCGGTGTTGCGGGGGAAGGCGGTGCGCCGGGCGCCAGCAGCCGCAGCGCCAGGCGCGCGGCGGCGCGGTGCGGCGCATCGTCGGCGTGCTCGAGCTCGGTGCCCGGGGGCAGCGCCGCCACGAGGCCGCGCTCGACGGCCGGATGCAGCTGGAACACGCGCCCGGCCAGCGCCACCGGGTGGCGGCCGTAGCGCCGCATCAGCGCCCCGGGCAGGCGCGCCAGCTCGCGCCCGGCCTGCTCGAGCAGCGCCATCGCCGCTGCGTCCTTGCCCGCGACGGCGGCGACGACCGTGGCCAGCTCGCCGAGGCGGCCGCGCGAGATGCCGGAACTGGCCGGGCCGAGCCCCGGCCCGCCGTACACCCACTGCTTGGTGTGCGCCCAGTCGCTGCCGCCGAGCTGCTCGAACAGCGCCTGCGCCAGCGGGCTGCGCTGCCAGGCGCCCGGCTCCTCGTCCTCGGCGCGCCAGACGCGCTTGAGCGCCTCGCGCGCGATCCAGTGGCCGCCGCCGGCATCGTCGATCACCGTGCCGCGGCCGCCGGCGCGGTGCAGGTAGCCCATCGCGTCCAGCAGCGCGGCGATCGAGCCCGTGCCGGCGTACAGCACGATGCCGTCGCCCGGCGGGAACGCGGCGCGGCACAGCAGCTCGATGTCGCTCATCGCCTTGGCGTGGCCGGCCTCGACGCCGAAGGTCTGCAGGAGGCGCGGCAGCAGGTGCGGCGCCAGCGCGTGGTCGTAGCCGGTGATGCCGGCGACGACGCTGTGCGGCAGCATCGGCAGCGCCCGCGCGATGCCGCCCAGCACGACGTTGACGGCGGCCCGCCCGTCGTCGTCGAAGAGCTGGGTGCCCGACAGCGGTGCCCCCAGACCGTCGGCCAGCACCTCGCCGTCGGCGGCGAGCAGCAGGTAGCGCGTGCCCGTGCCGCCGGCGTCGATGCCCAGCGCCGCCAGTGCGCCGGCTTCCCTGTCGTGCCGCGTGGCCTTCATGTTGGGGGGCGATTGTGGCGCGGCGGTTGCTTCGCACGCGTAAAGGGCATGTCGCCGGCGGGCCGGAAGGCACGCCTGTTCACGCCGCACAACGCTGCGGGTGGTGCCGGCGTGTCGCCTGGGCGGGCCCACCCTGGGCGGGCCGCTCGCCTGGCGCTGCGCAGCCCGGCCCGGCGCTCGCGCCACAATCGTGCGCGTGAGCGCGTCGACCGGTCTCCTGCCGCTGTGCCGGCGCACCCTGCGCCGCCTCGGCGCGCGCTCCACCGCCTTGCCGGGTGCGGTGCTGCTCGCGGCCTGCGCGCAGCCCGGTGACCCAGCGCACGTGCATCCCGGCGGGCTGCCTCTCGCGGTGCGGCAGGCGCTCGCCGCGGCCAACGTGCCAGCCGAATCGCTCGCCGCGGTGGCGCTGCCGCTCGAGCACCGGGGCCCAGGCTGGGTCCACCGGGCGGGCCGGCCGATGCAGGGATGGTCGCCCTGATGGCCGGCCCGAGCCGGGGCTCGCCGGCGCGCCTCGTCGTCGTCGGTGGCGGCTTCGCGGGGCTGTGGGCCGTGCGCGCGCTGGCGCACGCGCCGCTGGCGATCACGCTCGTCGACCGTGCGAACCACCACCTGTTCCAGCCGCTGCTCTACCAGGTGGCGACGGCCGGCCTGTCGGCGCCGGACATCGCCGCGCCGCTGCGCCACATCCTGCGCGGGCAGGTCAACGTCGACGTGCGGCTGGCGGAAGTGACCGGCATCGACCTCGCGGCACGGCACGTCGTGCTGGGCGCCGACGGCGCCGGCGGGACGCTGGCCTACGACTTCCTGCTCGTTGCCAGTGGTGCCGCGCACGCCTACTTCGGCCACGACGACTGGGCGCGCCACGCCCCGGGGCTGAAGACGCTGGACGATGCGCTGACGATCCGCCGGCGCGTGCTCACCGCCTTCGAGCGCGCCGAGGCGGCGGCAGCCGCCGGCGATGCGGCCGAACGCGACGCGTGGCTGCACTTCGCCGTCGTCGGCGCCGGGCCCACCGGCGTGGAGCTCGCGGGCACGATGGCCGAGATCGCGCACCACACGTTGAAGCGCGAGTTCCGCCACATCGACCCGAGCCGCGCGCGCGTGCGCCTGCTCGAAGCCGGACCGGCCGTGCTGGCCACCTTCCCGCCGGCGCTGCAGGCGAAGGCGCGCGCGCAGCTCGAGCGCCTGGGCGTGGAGGTGGTGACCGGCACTCCGGTGGCCGCCATCGACGGCGAGGGCTACCGGCTCGGCGATGAACGGCATCGCTGCCGCACGGTGCTGTGGGCCGCCGGCGTGGCCGCGTCGCCGCTCGGCCGGCTGCTGGCCGAGAGCGCCGCCCGTGCGGGCCCTGCGGGTGGCCCGGCCGATGTTGCCGGTGCGAGCGAGGCCGGCGAGGCCGGTCGCGACGGCATCGAGCTCGACCGCGCCGGCCGCGTGAAGGTCCGGCCCGACCTCAGCCTGCCCGGCCACCCCGAGGTCTTCGTCGCCGGCGATCTGGCCGCGGTGTCCCAGCCCGACGGCCGGCCGGTGCCCGGCATCGCGCCGGCGGCCAAGCAGATGGGGCGGCACGTGGCGCACGTGCTGCGCGCGAGGCTGGCGCATGGCGGCGGTGGCACTGACGCCACCGGCGCACCGTTCCGCTACCGCGACTACGGCAACCTCGCCACCATCGGCCGCATGGCCGCGGTGGTGGACCTGCGCGGCTTCCGCCTCTCGGGCCTCGTCGCCTGGTGGTTCTGGCTCGCCGCGCACGTGTTCTTCCTGATCGGCTTCCGCAACCGCCTGATCGTGCTGGTCAACTGGGCCTGGGCCTACTGGACCTACCAGCGGCACGCCCGCATCGTGCACGGCGGCGGACCGGGTGAGCGGGCGACGCCGGACCGTTGAGGTCGCACAGCCCCGAGGGCCGTTCTCAAGAAGCTGAGACTTCCTTCATGCGCGATGGCGGCGCGCAAGTCCGAGGTCGCGGGGCGCCGCCCAGGGCTTGGCACCCGAACACACGGCGCACCGCCGGTGGCGCTCCAAGGTCGGCAGCCGCGCCTCGGGTGCCATGCCCTGAGTGGCCCCACGGCATCGGCCCGGCGCGCCGCGATCGGGGGCCGCCCACAGCTCTTCGCCAACGCCGGGCGCAGTCACGGGCCCGGGATGCTTCAGGCCTCGGGGTCGGGCTCGTAAAGCTGCTCGAACTTCGCTGCGCCGATCGCGTACGCGTCGCTGCCGTCGGCCTGGTTCGACACCAGCCAGTCTCCGGCGGCGTAGGCCGTGCGGCCTTCGCGTGTGGCGACGCTGCCGGCGCGCTCGGCGCGCTCGGCCCACACCGGCGTCGCCTTGACCCAGCGACCGGGGCTCACTTCGCGGTACGTGCGCGCGAACGTGTCGGCAGCGACGGTGTAGACGTCGCCGCCGTTGTCGACCAGCCAGTCGCCCGCGCGCGCGCGCTGCTCGTGGTCCCACTTGCGGTAGGCGAAGCCGTCGAAGTCGAGCGCCAGCCGCACGGCGGTGACGGCCTGGTCGGGGCGGCGGCGGAAGCGCTGGCGCATGCGGACTCCTCGGTGCGTTCGGTCGGCGGCGGCGCGCGCGGGGGCGGCATCGGCAGCCCGCCTTGTAGCACCGCGTGGCACGTGGGGGCACCCAAGGGCGCACGCAAGCGCCTGAGCCCCCCCGAGGGCCGTGCGGCCTACCCCAGCCGCAGCAACGGCACGCCGGCGACGACCAGCGCCAGCGCCAGCCAGCGCCGCGCCGCGAGCCGCTCCTTCAGCCACAGCACGGCGATCAGCATCGCGAACACGGCGCTGGTGTCGCGCAGCGCCGCTGCCGGTGCCACCGGCGCGCGCGTGAACACCCACAGGATCAGCAGGTACGAGCCCATCGACGCGAACGAGGCCGGCGCGGCCAGCCGCCAGTGCCGCGCCAGCAGCACCCACGGTGCACCGACGCCGCGCGAGACCCACGAGATGGCGACGGCGTTGGTGATGCTGACGGCGAAGCCGTAGGCGAGCGGCCCGGCGCCACCGCCGCCTCCGGCGCGCGCGCCCTGCGCGTCGGCGAGCACGTAGCCGCTGGTGACCACACCGGCCAGCAGCGTCCACGCCAGCGCGCGCGGCGGGAAGTCGCCACCGCGCGCGTCCTGCGTCAGCAGCAGCAGCGCCACGACGACGAGCGCCACGCCGGACATCGCGCCGAGGCCCAGCCGCTCGCCGAGCGCGAGCGGCGCCACCACCGCGACGCCGAGCACGCCGACGGCCCGCATCACCGGATAGACGGTGCCGAAGCCGCCGTGCTCGTAGGCCCGCAGCATCGACGTGACGGCGCCGACGTTGAGCGCCGTCGACGCGACGATCCAAGGCCAGGCGGCCGGCGCAGGCAGCCCGGTGGCGGCAAGGCCGAAGATGGCCAGCACGGCCGCGGCGATCATCTGCGCCGCCATCGCCTCGCGCGGCGCGGGGTGCGCCTTCACTGCCGCGTTCCAGCCGGCATGCAGCAACGCGCTCGCCAGCGCGGCGGTGAGCGAGAGGCTGTCCATGCGCGGGTGGCTCTCTCGCGAGGTGGTGACGCCTGATCGTCGAGGTCAGCCGCCGCGCCCGGGCCGCAAATCCGGTGCGGCCGGTGCGGCCGATGCTGGCGCTGCGGCCGATGCCGCCGGCTTGGCGTTGCGCCCCAGCACCGCCGCACCGGCGAAGCGCGCGAGCGCGCCGAGCCGCTCCTCGATGCGCAGCACCTCGTTCCACTTCGCCATGCGCTCGCTGCGCGCGAACGAGCCGACCTTCAGCTGGCCGACGCCCCAGCCGATGGCGAGATCGACGATCGTCGTGTCTTCGCTCTCGCCCGAGCGCGCCGAGACGATGCCGGCGTGGCCGAGGGCACGCGCCGCCTGCCAGCACTGCCACGTCTCGGTCAGGGTGCCGCGCTGGTTCGGCTTCAGCAGCACCGTGTTCGCCGCGCCCGCGGCGGCCGCTTCGCGCACCAGTGCCGCGTCGCTGACGAGCAGGTCGTCGCCGACCACCTGCACGCGGTGGCCCACGGCCCGCGTGAAGCGCGCGAAGCCGGCCAGGTCGTCCTCGGCCAGCGGGTCTTCGATGCTGGCGATGGGATAACGCTCGCACCAGCGCAGCAGCAGCTCGGCCATCGCGTCGCTGTCGAGCTCGCGCTGCTCGAGGCCGAGCCGGTAGCGGCCGCCGCGGCCGAGCTCGCTGGCCGCGACGTCGAGCGCGATCGCCACCTGCGTGCCCGGCACGTAGCCGGCACGCTCGATGGCGGCGACGAGCGCGCCGAGCGCTTCCTCGTTGCTGCCGAACTGCGGCCACCAGCCGCCTTCGTCGGCCACGCCGGCGAGCGCACCGCGTTCGCGCAACGCCGCGCCGGCGGCGCGATAGACCTCGGCCGTCCACTCCAGCGCCTCGGCGAACGAGCCGGCACCGGGACACATCACCATGAAGTCCTGGATGTCGACGCGGCGCTCGGCGTGTGCGCCGCCGCCGAAGATCTGGATCTGCGGCAGCGGGATCAGACGCTCCGGCACGGAGGACGTGCTGCGCGCCAGGTGCTCGAAGAGCGGCAGCCCGGCGGCCGCGGCCGCCGCGTGCGCGGCCGCCATCGACACGGCGAGCGTCGCGTTGGCGCCGAGCCGCTGCTTGTTCGGGGTGCCGTCGAGCGCGACGAGGCGCGCGTCGATCGCCGCCTGGTCGGCGGCATCCATGCCCGCGAGCGCCCGCGCGATCTCGCCGCGCACGTGGCCGACCGCCGCCTGCACGTCCTGGCCGCCGAAGCGTGCACCGCCGTCGCGCAGCTCGAGGGCCTCGCGCGTGCCGCGGCTGGCGCCCGCGGGCACGATGGCGCGGCCGACCGTCGGCTGGCTTGCGCCGCCCGCGCTGCCTTCGAGGCGCACTTCGGCCTCCACGGTCGGCCGGCCGCGGCTGTCCCAAACGCGGCGGGCGTGGATGTGGCGGATGCGGGTGGGAGAAATGCGGGTGGAAGAAGCCGGACTCATGCGTCGGTGCGCTCCAGTTCCATCTGCCACGCGGCCTGCACCTCGGCCAGCGTGGCCACGGGCCGCGCGAGCAGCGCGCGCGCCACGCGACGCACGGCCTCGTGCTGTGCCGGCCGGTCGAGGTACTCCACCGGCGACTTGCCGTCCACGCGCGCGAGCAGCAGGCCCGGCAGCAGGCGTGCGGCGCGTGCTTCGACCGCCGCCGGAAGCTCCCAGTGAATGCCTTCGCGGTACGCCGCGGCGAGCGCGTCGAAGCAGCGGCCGAGCGCGGCACGCGCGCCGCGCACCCACAGCGCCTTGAGCAGCAGGTGGTTGAGGCAGAACGCGAGGTCGAACGCCGGGTCGCCCCACCAGGCGCACTCGGCGTCCAGCAGCACCGGCTGGGCCGGGCCGTCGTCCGACGGGTCCGTGCGCACGAGGATGTTCTTCGGGCTCACGTCGCCGTGCACCAGCGAGCGCGCGTTGGCCTGCGTCTGCGCGACGAGCGTGTGCAGCGCGTCAGCGCGGTCCGGATGTTTCGCCGCCGTGGCGACGAGGTAGGGCTCGAGCCGGATGTCGAAGAAGATGCGGTCGGTGTCGAAGCGCGGCGCCAGCTCGGCTGCGCGGGCCGCCGCGTGCGCATGGATGCGCACGAGCGTCGCGCCGACGGCATGGGCCGTGGCCGCTTCGGCCTGTCCGCGCGCCAGCTGCGCCTTCCACAGCGTGTGCCGTTCCGGCGGCAGGTACTCCATCACCAGCACGCCCAGCGCCTCGTGCTGCGCCAGCACGCGCGGCGCCGCGCCGGGCACGGCCGCGTTCGCGACGTGCATCCAGCGCGCTTCGTAGCGGTTGCGCTCGATCGGCGCGCGCCAGTCGGCGGCCACCCGCAGCTTCGGCAGCGCGCGCTTCGCGCACAGCGCGCCGCGGCGCGTGTCCAGGCGCCAGATGTCCGACGAGACGCCGCCTGCCAGCGCCGCGCCGCCGGGCACCTCGTCGGCGTCGATCAGCGCCGCATCGCGCAGCGCCTGCACGAACTCGGCGGGCACCGGCGCGGGCGACGACATGTGCGGGGCGGATGCGCCGGGTGCGTCAGGCCTGCGCCGGGCCGTGCCCGGCCCGGGCGGCCTCGGCCAGCTTGACGAGAGCGTGCAGCGCCTGGTTCACCGGCGCCGGCACACCGAGCGCGGCGCCGCGCCGTGCGACGTGGCCGTTCAGGTGATCGATCTCGGTCGGTTTGCCGCGTGCCAGGTCCTGCGCGGTGGAGGAGAACTGCGCCGGCATCGCCGTGGCGATGCGCTCCATCGCCTGCATCGACTCGGCCAGCGGCAGCCTGCGGCCCTCGGCCGCCGCGACGGCGACCACCTCCTCGACGATCGTGCGCTGCAGTGCGCGGACCTCCGGCACCTCGACCATGCGCCCGTACGGCAGCTGCACGAGCGCCGAGATGGCGTTGTAGGCGCTGTTGACGAGCAGCTTGCTCCACAGCTCGTCGAGCACGTCGCGCGAGAGGCGCACCGGCACGCCGGCGGCGGCGAAGAAGTGTGCCAGCGCCTGCAGCCGCGCCGCCTTCGCCGCATCGTCGGCGTCGGTCGCGGTGAGCGGGCCGACGACGAGGTCGCCGCGGCCGAAGTGCGCCACGACACCGGGGCCCGGCATCGCCGTGGCGACGTAGACGACGGCCGGCGCCACCGTCACGCCTCGCGAGGCGGTCGCACCGGCGGCGCCGAGCTCGCGCGCGATGGTCTCGGCGTTGTCCACGCCGTTCTGCAGGCTGAGCACGAGCGTGCCCTCGCGCAGCATCGGCGCCATCTCGCGCGCCACGGCGGCGGTGTCCGGCGACTTGACGCAGAAGAGCACGAGCTCGGCCTCGCGCACGGCGGCCAGGTCGGTGCTCGCCTGCAGGCGCACGGTCTCCGTGCGGCCGCCCAGACTCGCGCCGAGCTGCATCTGCAAACCGTCGCGCTGCACTGCCTGCACGTGCGGCGCGCGGCCGATCAGCGTCACGGCGTGGCCGGCGCGCGCCAGCATGCCGCCGAAGAAGTTGCCGACGGCGCCGGCGCCGACGACGACGGTGTGGCGGAAAGGGGAATCAGGCGTGCTCATCGCGGCATTCTCCGAACGCGGCGTCCGTTTTCCGTCGGGGGGCTTCGCGGCGCCGTGGCGTGCGTTCGTGGCGGCGTTGCGGGGCCGGCCTCATCGTTCGCCCGCCTGCGTGGGCGGCTGCGGCGGCAGGTCGGCCAGGTGCGCGGCGTCGCCCCAGCTCTCGATGACGAGCGTGCCGCCTTTCCAGCGCAGGCGGTTGAGCCCGGTGTTCGGGATCTCGCAGGTGCGCAGGCCCTCGATCGGCTGGCCGTGCGCGGTGCGCCACAGCATGTCGAGCACACCACCGTGCGTGACGAGCGCCAGGCGCCGGCCCGCGTGCGCCTCGGCCAGCTCGCGCACGGCGGCCAGCACGCGCGCGTGGAACTGCCGCAGGCTCTCGCCGCCGCCGGGCAGCGCGAAATCGCCGCGGTGCTCGAGCCAGCGCGCCCACAGGTCCGGGTGGCGCGCCTTGATCGTCGGCACGTCCAGCCCCTCCAGCACGCCGAAGTGCTGCTCGCGCAGCCCCTTCGAGAAGGCCGCGGCGACGCGCCAGGCGTCGGCCAGCGGCTGCGCCGTTTCGCGCGCGCGCACCAGGTCGCTGGAATAGAGCGCATCGTGCAGGTCGCCGGCCAGGCGGCCGGCCACGCGCGCCGCCTGCTCGCGGCCGGTGCGGTTCAGCGGCACGTCGATCTGCCCCTGGAAGCGCTGTTCGCGGTTCCAGTCGGTTTCGCCGTGGCGGATGAAGAGCAGCTCGGTCATGCGCGGCTCGTGGCCTGTCGGCGAGCATAGCGGGGCGGCCGGCCGCGCGCTGCCGCCCCCTTATGCTCGGCCCGATGACGCTGCGCGCCCGGACGATGACGAGACTGGTGTTCCTGCCCGGCCTGGCCAACGACGGCGAGGTCTTCGACGAGGTGCGCGAACACCTGCGCCGCCGCGTGCCGGCGGCGCTGCGGCCGCTCGTCGACGCGGCGCGGGTCAGCGATGTCGCGACGCGTCGCGCCACGCTGCCGGAGATGGCGCGCGCGCTGCTCGACGAGGACGGTGATGCGGCCGCCGGGCCGCTGCTGCTGGTCGGCCACTCGATGGGCGGCATGCTGGCGCAGCACGTGGTT
>JAHCKS010000031.1 GCA_026125665.1 Rubrivivax sp. | reverse complement strand
TCGCCACGGCTTCGCCGGGCTGCTTCTTCCACTGCAACAAGGTGGCCTCGGCAACCGATTCGCTCAGCTGCGGCACCTTCACTTCAACGATGGCCATGATGTTCGTTCTCGTTTGAGGAACCCGTCCAGCGGCCGCCGCGGAACCGGCTCTGCCGGGCCGCTGGCGGTGCCCCTCGAGGGGAGGCGCCGAAGGCGCCGCGGGGTGGGCCTATTTCGTCAGCACGAAGCCCTTGATCTTGCCGAAAGCCTGCTCCAGCAGCGCCTTCTGCTGTTCGACGTGCAGGTGCGCGTAGCCCACCGCCGGCGAGGCCGACGCGGGCCGCCCCGCATAGCCGAGCTTCTGCCCTTCGCCCATGTTCTCGTGGACCTGGTGCTGGATGAAGAACCACGCGCCCTGGTTCTGCGGCTCGTCCTGGCACCACACCACCTCGGTGGCGTTGGGGAAGCGCCGCATCTCGGCCGCGAAGGCCTTGTGCGGGAACGGGTAGAGCTGCTCGATGCGCACGATGGCCACGTCCCAGGCCTTCTTCTCGTCGCGCTTGCGGATCAGGTCGTAGGCCACCTTGCCCGAGCAGACGATGATGCGCCTGACTTTCTCGCCCTCGACCTCCTGGCGCGTCGGGCCGATGACGGTCTTGAACTCGCCCTTCGTGAACTCGGTCAGCGGCGAGGTCGCGTCCTTGGCCCGCAGCAGGCTCTTCGGCGTGAGGATGATCAGCGGCTTCCTGAACTGCCGCACCATCTGCCTGCGCAGAACATGGAAGATCTGGCTCGCGCTCGTCGGCTGCACGATCTGCATGTTGTTGTCGGCGGCCAGCTGCATGAAGCGCTCGAGCCTCGCCGAGCTGTGCTCCGGGCCCTGGCCCTCGTAGCCGTGCGGCAGCATCAGCGTCAGCCCGTTGACGCGCCCCCACTTCACCTCGCCCGAGGCGATGAACTGGTCGATCACCACCTGCGCACCGTTGGCGAAGTCGCCGAACTGCGCCTCCCAGATGACCAGCGTGTTCGGCTCGGCCGACGCGTAGCCGTACTCGAAGCCGAGCACCGCCTCCTCGGAGAGGATGGAGTCGATGACGACGAACGGTGCCTGCCCGTCGGCGACGTTGCGCAGCGGCGTGTAGACGCCGGTGTCCCACTTCTCGCGGTCCTGCGCGTGCAGCACGGCGTGGCGGTGGGTGAAGGTGCCGCGGCCGCAGTCCTCGCCCGACAGGCGCACCGCATAGCCGCTGGCCACCAGCGACGCGTAGGCGAGCGTCTCGCCCATGCCCCAGTCGACGTTGATCTCGCCGCGGCCCATGGCGGCGCGGTCGGCCATCACCTTCTCGACCAGCGGGTGCAGCTTGAAGCCTTCGGGCACCGTCGTCACACGCTCCGCGAGGCGGGTGATCTCGGCCAGCGGCAGCGCCGTGTCGGCGGCATCGGTCCACTTCTTGCCGAGGAACGGCGCCCAGTCGACCGCGTACTTGCTCTTGAAGTTCGTCAGCACCGGGTCGACCGTGTGCTTGCCGGCGTCCATCGCGGCGCGGAAGTCCTTGACCATCTGGTCCGGGCCCTCGGCCGGCAGCACCCCTTGCGCGACGAGCTTCTCGCCGTACAGCTTGCGCGTGCCCGGGTGCCTGGCGATCACCTTGTACATCAGCGGCTGCGTCAGGCTCGGCGTGTCCTGCTCGTTGTGGCCGAGCTTGCGGAAGCAGACGATGTCGACCACCACGTCCTTCTTGAACTGCTGCCGGTAGTCCATCGCCAGCTGCGTGCACAGCACCACCGCCTCGGGGTCGTCGCCGTTCACGTGCAGCACCGGCGCCTCGATCATCTTCACGACGTCGCTGCAGTACAGCGTCGAGCGGCTGTCACGAGGGTCGCTGGTGGTGAATCCGATCTGGTTGTTCACCACCAGGTGCACGGTGCCGCCGGTGAAGTAGCCGCGCGTCTGCGCGAGCGCCAGCGTCTCCATCACCACGCCCTGGCCGGCGAAGGCGGCGTCGCCGTGCACCAGCACCGGCAGCACCTGGGCGCCGGTCTTGTCGCCGCGCCGTTCCTGGCGCGCCTTGACGCTGCCCTCGACCACCGGGTTGACGATCTCCAGGTGGCTCGGGTTGAAGGCCAGCGACAGGTGCACCGGGCCGCCGGGCGTGGAGATGTCGCTCGAGAAGCCCTGGTGGTACTTCACGTCGCCGGCCGGCAGCGCCTCGGGGGCGGTGTGCTCGAATTCGGCGAACAGGTCCTTGGGCATCTTGCCCAGCGTGTTGACGAGCACGTTCAGGCGCCCGCGGTGCGCCATGCCGATGACGATCTCCTGCACGCCGTGCGTGCCGGCGCGCTGCACCACCTCGTCCATGGCCGGGATGAAGCTCTCGCCGCCCTCGAGCGAGAAGCGCTTCTGGCCGACGTACTTGGTGTGCAGGAAGCGCTCCAGCCCCTCGGCGGCGGTGAGGCGGTCGAGGACGTGCTTCTTGCGCTCGGCGCTGAAGCTCGGCTTGCTGCGGATCGACTCCAGGCGCTCCTGCCACCAGCGCTTCTCGGTGGGGTCGGTGCAGTGCATGAACTCGGCGCCGATCGTGCCGCAGTAGGTTTCGCGCAGCGCGAGCAGGATCTCGCGCAGCGTCATGTGCTCGGCCTTCGTGAAGTAGGTGTTCGTGGCCGAGAACGTGATGTCCATGTCGGCCTCGGTGAGGTCGTAGAACGCCGGCTCGAGCTCGGGGATGCGGGGCCGCTCGGTGCGCTTGAGCGGGTCGAGGTCGGCCCAGCGGCTGCCGAGCGAGCGGTGCGCGGCGATCAGCGACTGGACGTGCACCTGCTTGCGCGCCACCGCGAGGTCGGCCTCGCTCGCCTTCAGCGCGAAGGCGTTGGCCTTGGCGCGCTGCGCGAAGCTCTCCACGACCGGGGCATGCGCCACGTCGCGGCTCTCGCTGCCATCGACCGCGGGCACGTGCTGCAGGTTGTCGAAGTAGGCGCGCCAGTTGTCGGGCACGCTGCCGGGGTTGTCGAGGTAGGCCTCGTACAACTCCTCGACGTACGGGGCATTGCCCCCGAACAGGTACGAGTTGGACCTGTACTGCTGCATCATCTGTCGCTCACCTCTTGCCCCGGTTTCCAGGGCGTTCGGATGGGTTGCTGGAACCTTCCGCGTTCCCCGGCTTCACCGGGCTGGCGGACTAGCGTTCCGCCTTGCGGCTCGCCCGGCCGCCCCGTGGCGGGGCGGGCGGCGGAACCTCAAGGGGACGGGAAGGGACGTGTCTTCCTTCGGGGCGGCACTCTAACACCGCGCCGTGCCCGGCAGCGGCGGCCGCCACGGCAAGGCGCGGCACGGTTGACAACGCTGTCCCGGCGGCGGCCTCGGACTTTCCCGGCTGCTGCCCCGCAAGCCAGCCTCTAGCATCCGCGCTTCACTCATTTCCCCCCGAGGAGAGCTTCGATGAGCCTGAAGAAACTCGCCGCCGCGCTGGCCGCCACCGCCGCGCTGGCCGGTGGGCTGGCGGCGGCGCCGGCCGCCATGGCGCAGACGCTGCGCTGGGCGGCGCAGAACGACATCCTGACGCTGGACCCGCACTCGCAGAACCATGCGACGACCAACGCGATCATGATGCACGCCTACGAGGGCCTGACGCGCTACAGCAGCACGTACCAGATCGAGCCGGCGCTGGCGACGAAGTGGACCTTCGTCAGCCCGACGCAGGTGCGCTTCGAGCTGCGACGCGGCGTCAAGTTCCACGACGGCACGCCGTTCACGGCCGATGACGTCGTCTTCTCCTTCGGCCGCATCAAGCAGCCGCAGGGCACGATGGGCATCTACGTCACCGGCATCGCCGAGATCAAGAAGGTCGACGACCACACGGTCGACTTCATCATGGCCGCGCCGAACCCGCTCCTGCTGCGCAACATCGTCGACTTCCGCATCATGAGCAAGGTGTGGTCGGAGAAGAACAACACCGCGAAGGTGCAGGACTACAAGGCGAAGGAAGAGAACTACGCCAGCCGGCACGTGATGGGCACCGGCCCGTACAAGATCACCGGCTGGACGCCCGAGCAGCGCATCACCATGACGCGCAACGACGACTGGTGGGACAAGCACCAGGGCAACATCCGCGAGGTGGTCTACACGCCGATCAAGAGCGACCCGACGCGTGTTGCCGCGCTGCTGTCGGGTGACGTGGACATGCTCACCGACCTGCCGACGCAGGACGTGGCGCGCCTGCGTGCCGACCCGAAGCTGAAGATCCTCGACGGCCACGAGGTGCGCACGATCTACCTCGCGCCCGACCTCGGCAGCCCGGAGCTGAAGTACAGCAACGTCAAGGGCAAGAACCCGTTCGCCGACAAGCGCGTGCGCCAGGCGCTCAGCATGGCCATCGACCGCGCGACGATCCAGCGCAACATCATGCGCGGCCTGTCGGTGCCGGCCGGGCTGATGGTGGCTCCGGGCGTCAATGGCCACGAGCCCGGGCTCGACCAGCCGATGAAGTTCGACGCCGACGGCGCCAAGAAGCTGCTGGCCGACGCCGGCTACCCGAACGGCTTCGAGGTGCGCCTGAACTGCCCGAACAACCGCTACGTCAACGACGAGGAGATCTGTCAGGCCATCGTCGCGATGTGGGCGCGCATCGGCGTGAAGACGACACTCGCCGCCGAGAACATGGCCACCTTCATCCAGAAGGTGCAGAACTTCGACAGCAGCATCTACCTGCTCGGCTGGGGCGTGGCCACCTACGACGCGCAGTACACGCTGCAGTCGCTGATCCGCACCCGCACCAGCGGCGCCGACGGCAACTTCAACTTCAGCAAGATCAGCGACCCGGTCGTCGACAAGGCGGTCGACGCGATGAAGACCGAGACCGACGTCGCCAAGCGCAACGCACTGATCCGCGAAGCGCTGCTGCGCACGCGCGACGAGGTGCTGACGATCCCGTTGCACCACCAGGTGCGGCCGTGGGCGATGAAGCAGGGCGTGACGACCACGCACCGCTCGGACGACCGGCCGGAGGCGCGGTTCACGAGCCTGCGCTGAAGGCATCGGGCGGCCGCCCGCCGGACCTCAGCCGGAAGGGGCCCCTCGGGGCCCTCTTCTCTTTCTCGCCGCCGCCACCGGCCGTGCGCGGCCGCCGCGTCGCCAAACGGGTGGATGCCACCCGCTTCCCCCACCCGCTAGGGATGGATGCGCGAGCGGCCCGCGGCTGAAGATGGCCGGGCGTCGTCAGGGAGGAGCACCATGCCGCTGCGGATCGCCACCTTCAACCTCGAGAACCTCGACGACGGGCCCGGCGTGCGGCCGGCGCTGGCCGAGCGCGTGCAGATCATGCGCCCGCAGCTCGAGCGCGTGGCGGCCGACGTCCTGTGCCTGCAAGAGGTCCACAGCCAGGGCCCGGCCGGCGCGCGGACGCTCGCCGCCCTCGACCAGCTGCTGGCGGGCACGACGTACGCCGGCTTCCACAGGCAGTCCACGTCGACCGTCTCCGGCGAGCTCTACGACCAGCGCAACCTGGTGACGCTGTCGCGCTTCCCGATCGTCGAGACGCGCATCGTCCGCCCCGGAGACGGGCCGCGGCCGAGCTACCGCATGGCCACGGCCATCCCGGCCGACACCACCACCAGCCCGCTCGAGTGGGAACGGCCCATGCTCTACACGCAGATCGAGTTCGCAGCCGGGCGCCGGCTGCATCTCGTCAACGTGCACTTCAAGTCGAAGCTCGCATCGAACATCCCGGGCCAGAAGATCGACAACCACACCTGGCGCACGGTGTCGGCCTGGGCCGAGGGCAGCTTCATCTCGGCGATGAAGCGCGTCGGGCAGTCGCTGCAGGCGCGCATGCTGATCGACACGCTGTTCGACACGCATGGCCTGGACGCGCTGATCATGGCCGCCGGCGACTTCAACGCCCAGGCCGACGAGGTGTCGCTGAAGGCCATCTGCGGCCCGGTCGAGGAGACCGGCAACCCCGCCCATGCCGCCCGCGTGATGGTGCCGTGCGAGAACAACGTGCCCGACTCGGCCCGCTACTCGCTGCTGCACCTGGGCGTCGGCCAGATGCTGGACCACCTCATCGTCTCACGGCCGCTGCTGCGCTACCTGCGCGGCACGCAGATCCACAACGAAGCGCTGCCCGATGAGTCCGGCGCGTTCCGGCAGGACACGCAGTTCCCGGAATCGGACCACGCGCCGGTGGTCGCCGAGTTCGACCTGCCCTGACTGGAGGGGCCGGGCCCGCCAGACGGCCCTCGCCGCCCGTCAGCGGCGGTCGAAGACGACGCGCCCCGCCTGCATCAGCAGCGCGATGCCCTGCCCGGGCTCGGCCAGCATCTGCAGGCCGCGCTCCGGATCGCCGCGCACGAGCAGCAGATCGGCACAAGCCCCGGGCGCCACGCACCCGAGCTGCCGCTCCTCGCGCATCAGCTGCGCGGCCGTCCACGTGGCGCCTTGCAGCACCTCCAGCGGCGGCTGCACCTGCTGGCGGATCAGGAACTCGCCGCTCTGCCGGCCGTGCATGTGCCCGAGCAGGTCGGTGCCGAAGACCACCGGCACGCCCTCGGCGCGCGCGATGCGCACGGCGTCGAGGCCGCGGTCCTTCACCCTCGCCAGCTTGTCCAGCATCGCGCGGCTCCAGCCGAGGCGCTCGCCCTCGTCGGCCAGCGCCGCGTAGGTGGAAAGCGTCGGCACGAGGTAGGTGCCCTCGCGCTTCATCAGGCGGACGGTGGCCTCGTCGACGAGGTTGCCGTGCTCGATGCTGCGCACGCCTGCCTCCACGGCGCGCGTCACGGCGCGCGGCGAGTAGGCGTGCGCCATCGCGTACAGGTTGGCGGCTTCGGCCTCCTCGACGGCGGCGCGCAGCTCCTCGCGCGAGAACTGCGTGCCTTCGAGCGGGTCGCTCGGGCTGGCGATGCCGCCGCCGGCCATGATCTTGATCTGGTTGGCGCCGGTGCGCACCTGCTCGCGCACGGCGCGGCGCACCTCGCCCACGCCGTCGGCGATGGCCCCGAGGAGGCCGATGCCGGCGCAGCTGCAGAAGAAGCCGGTGCCGCGCAGGCCGCGCGGCCGCATGTCGGCGTGGCCCCCGGTCTGGCTGATCGGGAAGCCGGCGACGAACAGGCGCGGGCCCTCGTACAGGCCGCGCCGCTGCGCTTCCTGCAGGCCGGCGTCGGCGCCCGCGGCATCGCGCACCGTCGTGAAGCCGCGGTGCAGCATGTCGCGCATGATGCGGCTCGCCTCGGCGCCGACGAGCGAGGCCGGCTGCATCGCCAGGCCCGTGAGGTCGTGCGAAGCGGCGACGACGTGTACGTGCGCGTCGATCAGGCCGGGCAGCAGCGCCATGCCGGCGGCATCGATGACGCGGGCCGCCTCGGCCTCGCGCCGTTCCTGCGTCACCTCGGCGATGCGGTCGTCCTCGACGACGACGGTCGTGCCCGCGATGAAGCGCGCGTGTTCGCTGTCGAACAGTCGGGCGTTGCGGATGAGCGTGCGCGTGGACATCGTCATGCCGGGGCCGCTCAGCGGCCGGCCGGCGCCGAAGCCGCCGAGGGGGCCGAAGCCGCCGTGCCCGGCGCCGAGGCGGCAGTGCCCGGCGCCGAGGCGGCAGTGCCCGGCGCCGAGGCAGCGGGTTCACGCGGCGGAATCGGGATCGTGCCGCCGATGGAGATGCCGCCCATGCGCCCGATCGGCAGGCCGATGCCGATGCCCACCGAGGTGCAGCCTGCCGCCCCGGCCGCGGCGAGAGCGGCCGAGAGCGCGGCCGCGGTCCACATCGCCTGTCTCGCTCTCATCGCCCGCCCCTCTTCACGCCACTTGTTCAATCCGCCGCCGCGGCCAGCTCGGCCGCAGCGACGGCTGCGCCCTGCCCGAGCAGGCGCGCACGCGCCTCGGCGTACTCCCGCTTCAGCCGTGCCACCAGCGCGGCCGCCGGCACCACCGCCTTCACGGCACCGATGCCCTGGCCGCAGCCCCAGATGTCCTTCCAGGCCTTCTTCGCGCCGATCTCGCCATCCTTGCCGCCGCCGAAGTTCATCTTCGTCGGGTCGCTCTCGGGCAGGTGGTCGGGGTCCAGGCCGGCGGCACGGATGCTCGCCTTCAGGTAGTTGCCGTGCACGCCGGTGAACAGGCTCGAGTAGACGATGTCGTCGCTCGTGCTCGCGACGATGCACTGCTTGTAGGCCTCGGAAGCGCGCGCCTCCTCGGTGGCGACGAAGGCGCTGCCGATGTAGGCGAAGTCGGCACCCATCGCCTGCGCGGCGAGCACGCCGCCGCCGGTGGCGATGGCGCCGGACAGCGCCACCGGTCCGTCGAACCACTCGCGGATCTCGGCGACGATGGCGAACGGGCTCTTCACGCCGGCGTGGCCGCCGGCGCCGGCGGCCACGGGGATCAGCCCGTCGGCGCCCTTGTCGACGGCCTTGTGCGCGAAGGTGTTGTTGATGACGTCGTGCAGCACGATGCCGCCCCAGCCGTGCACCGCGTCGTTGACGTCGGTGCGTGCGCCCAGGCTCGTGATGACGATCGGCACCCTGTACTTCGCGCACACCTGCATGTCGTGCTCGAGCCGGTCGTTGCTCTTGTGCACGATCTGGTTGATGGCATAGGGTGCGGCCGGCCGGCCGGGATGCGCCCTGTTCCATGCCGCCAGGCCTTCGGTGATCTCGGCCAGCCACTCGTCCAGCTGCGAGGCGGGCCGCGCGTTCAGCGCCGGCATCGAGCCGACGATGCCCGCGGTGCACTGCGCGATCACGAGCTTGGGGTTGCTGACGATGAACAGCGGCGCGCCGATCACGGGGAACGGCAGCTGCTGCAGGACTCGCGGCAAGGGCATCCGGGACTCCAGGCTGGAAGAGGGAGGGCAAGGGGGCGAGGCTAGAACGCCTCGAGGGCCATCGCGGTCACCGGCTCTGCGCCTTCGACGATGCTGTCGCGCAGCGCCGGCGCCTTGACCAGGATGTGCTCGGCGTAGAAGCGCGCGGTGGCGACCTTGGCCTTCATGAACTCGGGGTCGTCACCGGCGGCGAGGCGCCTCGCGGCGGCGAGCAGCGCCCGCGCCATCTGCCAGCCGGCCACCACGGTGCCGGCCAGCATCAGGTAGGGCACGCTGCCGGCAAAGACGGCGTTCGGGTTGCCCTTGCCCTGCTCGACGACGAAGGCGACGACGTCGAGCAGCGCACGGCGCCCGGCGTCGAGCCGGCGCGCCATCGCCTTGGCGTCGGCGCCGCCCTGCCGCTGCAGCTCGCCCACCGTGGCCTCGATGCGCGCGGCGACGGCGCGCGCCACCGCGCCGCCGTCGCGGGCCGTCTTGCGGCCCACCAGGTCGTTGGCCTGGATGGCCGTCGTGCCTTCGTAGATCGTCAGGATCTTCGCGTCGCGCAGGTACTGCGCCGCGCCGGTCTCCTCGATGAAGCCCATGCCGCCGTGCACCTGCACGCCCAGGCTCGCGACCTCCAGGCTCATCTCGGTGGCGAGGCCCTTCACGAGCGGCACCATGAACTCGTAGAAGGCGAGGTTGTCCCGCCGCACGGCTTCGTCGGGGTGCGCGTGCGCCGCGTCGTGCGCGGCGGCGGCCACGTAGGCCATCGCGCGGCAGCCTTCGGTGTAGGCGCGCATCGTCATCAGCATGCGCCGCACGTCGGGGTGGTGGATGATCGGCGCGGCCTTGTTCAGGCTGCCGTCCACGGGCCGGCTCTGCACGCGTTCGCGCGCGTAGGCCACGGCCTTCTGGTACGCGCGTTCGGCCAGCGCGATGCCCTGGAGGCCGACGCCGAAGCGGGCCGCGTTCATCATGATGAACATGGTCTCGAGGCCGCGGTTCTCCTGGCCGACGAGGTAGCCGACGGCGCCGCCCGAGCCGCCAGGCTTCGTGATGCCGTCGCCGTACTGCAGCACCGCAGTGGGGCTGGCCTTGATGCCCAGCTTGTGCTCGATGCTGACGCAATGCACGTCGTTGCGCGTGCCGTCGTCGAGCACCTTCGGGCAGATGAACAGCGAGATGCCCTTCACGCCCTCCGGCGCGCCGGCCACGCGCGCCAGCACGAGGTGCACGATGTTCTCGGCCAGGTCGTGCTCGCCGTAGGTGATGAAGATCTTCGTGCCGAAGAGCCGGTAGCTGCCGTCGGGCTGCGGCTCGGCGCGCGTGCGCACCAGCGACAGGTCGCTGCCCGCCTGCGGCTCGGTGAGGTTCATCGAGCCGGTCCACATGCCGTCGATCATCTTCGGGATGTAGGCGGCCTTCTGTGCGTCGCTGCCGGCGGTGAGCAGCGCCTCGATGGCGCCGTCGGTGAGCAGCGGGCACAGCGCGAAGCTCATGTTGGCGCTGTTCACCATCTCGGCGCAGGCGCTGTGGATGAGCTTGGGCAGCCCCTGGCCGCCGAACTCGGCCGGATGCTGCAGCCCCTGCCAGCCCCCGGCGGCAAACTGGCGGAAGGCGTCCTTGAAGCCGGGCGTCGTGACGACCTGCCCGTCGCGCAACGCGCTCGGCGCCTTGTCGCCCTCGTGGTTCAGCGGCGCCAGCACGTCGCCGGTGAAGCGCGCGCACTCCTCGAGCACGGCGGTGGCCGTGTCCAGCCCGGCGTCCTCGTGGCCGGGCAGCGCGGCCACGGCGTCGATGCCGGCCAGCTCCTCCATCACGAAGAGCATGTCCTTCACGGGGGCGCGGTAGCTCATCGGGCTCTCCTCGGGAACGGGATCGCGCGGACCCCCGGATGCAGGAGGGGGCGCCGCCGGCGCGCCCCCGGTGCGTGCCTCGCGCTCAGAGCTTGCTCACCAGCTCCGGCACGGCGGTGAAGAGGTCGGCCTCGAGCCCGTAGTCGGCGACGCTGAAGATCGGCGCTTCCGGGTCCTTGTTGATCGCGACGATGACCTTGCTGTCCTTCATGCCCGCCAGGTGCTGGATGGCGCCGCTGATGCCGCAGGCGATGTACAGCTGCGGCGCGACGATCTTGCCCGTCTGCCCGACCTGCCAGTCGTTCGGCGCGTAGCCCGCGTCCACCGCGGCGCGGCTGGCGCCGAGCGCGGCGCCGAGCTTGTCCGCCAGCGGCGTCAGCACCTCGGTGAACTTGTCCGACGAGCCCATCGCGCGGCCACCGCTGACGATGATCTTGGCCGCCGTCAGCTCCGGGCGGTCGAGCTTGACGATCTCGGCGCCGACGAAGCTCGACAGCCCGCTGTCGGCAACCGGCTCGATGCTCTCGACGGCCGCGCTGCCTCCGCTGGCCGCGGCCGCGTCGAAGCCGGTCGTGCGCACGGTGATGACCTTGGTCGCGTCGGCGCTCTGCACGGTGGCGATGGCGTTGCCGGCGTAGATCGGGCGCTCGAAGGTGTCGGGGCTGACGACCTTCGTGATGTCGCTCACCTGCGCCACGTCGAGCAGCGCGGCGACGCGCGGCGCGACGTTCTTCCCGTGCGCCGTGGCCGGGAACAGGAGGTGGCTGTAGCTCTTCGCCACGGCGAGCACCTGCGCGGCGACGTTCTCGGCGAGCTGCTCGCCGAGGCTCGCGCCGTCGGCATGCAGCACCTTGGCCACGCCCGTGATGGCCGCGGCGGCCTTCGCGGCGCCGGCGGCGTTCTGGCCGGCGACGAGCACGTGCACGTCGCCGCCGCAGGCCGCAGCCGCGGTGACCGTGTTCAGCGTCGCGGGCTTCAGCGTGCCGTGGTCGTGTTCGGCAATGACGAGTGCGGCCATGTTCAGATCACCTTCGCTTCGTTCTTCAGCTTCTCGACGAGGGTGGCCACGTCGGGCACCTTGACGCCCGCGCCGCGCTTGGGCGGCTCGCTCACCTTCAGCGTCTTGATGCGCGGCGCCACGTCCACGCCGAGGTCGGCCGGCTTCAGCGTCTCCAGCGGCTTCTTCTTCGCCTTCATGATGTTGGGCAGCGTCACGTAGCGCGGCTCGTTCAGGCGCAGGTCGGTCGTCACGACGGCCGGCAGCCTGAGCTTCACGGTCTCGAGGCCGCCGTCCACTTCACGCGTGACGCTGGCGTGGTTGTCCGCCACCTCGACCTTGCTCGCGAAGGTGGCCTGCGGCAGGCCGGCCAGCGCGGCGAGCATCTGGCCGGTCTGGTTGCAGTCGTCGTCGATCGCCTGCTTGCCGAGGATGACGAGGCCGGGCTGCTCCTTGTCCACGAGCGCCTTCAGCAGCTTGGCCACGGCCAGCGGCTGCAGCTCGTCGGCGCACTCCACGAGGATGGCGCGGTCGGCGCCGATGGCCATCGCCGTCCGCAGCGTCTCCTGGCACTGCGCCACGCCGCACGAGACGGCGACGATCTCCGTCGCGACACCCTTCTCCTTCAGCCGCACCGCCTCCTCGACGGCGATCTCGTCGAAGGGGTTCATGCTCATCTTGACGTTGGCGATGTCGACGCCGGTGCCGTCGCTCTTCACGCGCACCTTGACGTTGTAGTCGACGACCCGCTTCACGGGCACCAGCACCTTCATGGGCGAAGCTCCTGCAAGGATGGACAACCGAGGCGCTTGACGCGCACGTCAAGCGAAGATTCTAGGTGGCGCCCTCGGCGAGCCCGCTGCGGGCGCCCTGCCCGGGGGCAGGCGCAGCGCAAGCGGGAACGAACGCGCGAACGGGCAAAACGAACGGTCGTTCTATTTTGCCACGGCCGCCGCGGCCGCCGGCCCGCCGGCCGCGCCCCCGGGCCGATGCGCGTGTGCCGCGGCGCGCCCCCGCTCCACGTCGACGTGTCGCAGCAGCCACCAGCCGACGACGAAGAAGAGCCCGGTGGAGAGGATGGCCAGTCGGTGGTCGCCGCCGGTGACCCAGGTGACCAGGCCGTAGGTCAGCGGCCCGACGATGGCCGACAGGCGCGTGGCGAACGTCCACAGGCCGAAGAACTCCGCCAGCCGCTCGGGCGGCGCGAAGAGGCCCGCGAGTGCGCGCCCCGCCGACTGGCTGCTGCCCATGCACAGCCCGGCGACCACCGCCGCAGCCCAGAAGAGCCCGGGGCCGGTGGCCGCCCAGGCGAGCGCGATCATCACGAGCCAGCCGCCGAGCGTGAGCGCCAGCGCTCGCGCGTGGCCGATGCGGTCCTGCCAGTAGCCGAAGGCGAAGGCACCGGCGGCGGCCGCGATGTTGACCATGAAGATGAGCAGCATCGTCTGCGTCTGCTGGAAGCCGAGCACCTCGGCCGCGTACACCGCGGCCAGCGCGATGACCACCGCGATGCCGGCCTGGTAGAAGGTGGCGCAGGCCAGCAGCCACGCGAAGTCCTGGTACAGGCGCGCCTCGCGCCAGGTCTCGCGCAGCCGGCGCAGCGAGTCCGACAGGCCCTGATGCGCCGCGTCGGCCTGCGGCACGGCACGTTCGCGCAGCAGCACGAAGGTGGCGACCGACGCCACCGCGTAGATGCCGGCGGTGATCAGCATCGTCACCGGCACGAAGTGCGTCGCCGGCCGCCCCTGCCCCTGGGCCCACAGCACGTACGCGAGGCTCACGCCGAGCGCCAGCATGCCGCCGAAGTAGCCGAAGCTCCAGCCCCAGCCCGAGACGCGGCCGAGCGCATCGCGCCTGGCGAGCTCGGGCAGGAACGCGGCGTTGAGCGCCTCGCCGTAGGCGTAGAAGACGTTGCTCGCGATGACGGCGAAGACGCCGAGCGCGAGATCGCCGGCGCCGACGCCGGCCAGCAGCCCGGTGCTCAGCACGCAGCCCGCGGTGAACAGCATGAGCAGCCGCTTCTTCGCCGCGCGCAGGTCGGCGAAGGCGCCGATGGCCGGCATCGTCAGCATGACGATGAGGTTGGACACCGCCAGCGCCAGCGTCCACGCGAAGGTGGCCCACGTGGCCTTGCCGGCGACGACACCGACGAAGTACGCGTTGAACACCGCCGTCAGCACGACGGTCGTGTAGCCGCTGTTGGCGAAGTCGTACATCGCCCAGCCGAACACCTCGCGCTTGCGCACGCCCTCGTTGAGCGACTCCTGGGCGAAGAGGGGCATGCAGAGGGCTCCTTTGGGGCGCGCGGCGCGCGGCGGGCCGGCGGCGGGGTGCGCCGGACGGCCGGCTCGTGGGGCGGGGAGGAGAGATGGTGCCCAGGACGGGACTCGAACCCGTATGCCCCGCGAAGGGCCGCGGATTTTAAGTCCGCTGCGTCTACCGGTTTCGCCACCCGGGCCGCGGCGATTATGCGGACAGCCGGTGTCTCCGGGCCGCCCCCTGCCGAGGCGAGGTCAGCGATGCCGCAGCTGCTCGGCCACGACGCGCGCCGAGCCGCTGCTCGTCACGGCGCCCGGCGTCCGGTGCAGCGGGTGCGGCGCCCAGCGGAACTCGGCGTCGCTGCGCATGACGCGGC
Source organism: Rubrivivax sp. (assembly GCA_026125665.1). GTDB lineage: Bacteria > Pseudomonadota > Gammaproteobacteria > Burkholderiales > Burkholderiaceae_C > Rubrivivax. The sequence continues at coordinate 35,687 of JAHCKS010000031.1, read as the reverse complement.
CACGCGCCAGCTCGCGCGCCAGGTGGCGCGCGTAGGGGCCGTTGGCGTCGGCGCCGCCGCCGTCCTCGGCGACGTTGCCCGGCGCCGTCGCGTAGGCCAGCAGGCTGCCGGGCGGCGCATCCATCGGCGCCAGGCCTTGCGCACCGCCGGTGCGCGCGGGAAACGGGTTGCCGCGGCAGGCGTCGAGGATGACGATGTTCATGCGCGTGCCCGCGGCGCGGAAACGGTCCAGCACCTGCTGCACCTCGAGCGACTGCGCGGGCACCTCGGCGGCCGAGGCGATCGTGGCATCCACCGCACGCATGTCGTTGCGCCAGTCCAGCTGCAGGCCATGCCCCGCGAAGTACAGCAGCGCCACGGCCTGCCGCCCCTGCAGCGCCCGCCCGAAGCGCTCGAGCGCGTCCAGCATCCGGGAGCGCGTCGCGTCGGCCAGCAGGTCGACGGTGAAGCCGCAGTCGGCCAGAGCCGCGCCGATGGCGTGCGCGTCGCTCACGGCGTTGCGCAGCGGCGCCAGCGCGTAGCGCTGGTTGCCCACGACGAGCGCCATTCGCGCCACGGGCGACGACGCGGCCGCCGTGCCGGCGGCCTGCGCCCGCGCCGCGCACGGCCCGCCGGCGCCGAGCCGGGTCATCGGGCAGACCCGGCCGGTGCCACCGCCAGCGGACTGAGCATGAGCTGCTCGACGAAGCGGCGGCGCGCCTCGCGCTCGGCGGCGCTGCCCTGGCGGTGCAGCAGCGACTCGGCGACCTCGTAGCCGTACATCAGGAAGGCACGGCCGCTGGCCTCTTCCGGCGTGAATCCGAGCGCCGTGAAGATGCGCTCGTGGTGCGCCAGGCGCGCGCCGTCGGCCTCGTCCACCGCCTCGCGCGCCATCTCGTCGCGCCTCGCCCAGGCGCGGATCGCGAGCTCGATGCGCGCTGCCTTGGCCGCGGCCCGCCCGCGGAACGGCAGCGACGCGGCATCGTGCAGCTGCTCGCGCGGGTCCAGCTTGGCGGACTCGAGGCGCCGCGTCAGCGCCACGGTGGCGCGGTCGCGCCAGGCCTGCAGCACGCGGCGCAGCAGGTCTTCGCGGTCGCGGAAGTGCCAGTAGAAGCTGCCGCGGGTCACGCCCAGCTGCGTGGCCAGCACGTCGACGCGCACGTGGTCGATGCCCTGGTCCACCAGGACCTCGGTGGCAGCGTCGATCCACGCCTCGGGCGTGAGCGGCGAGCGCGCCGCGTCGGCGTCGGGCGCGCTGCGGCGGGCCCTGCGGGCCGGCTGGCGGCGGACGGGAGGCGTCGGTGGCATCGGGTCGGGCGGTGGGTGCTGGCGCGGGCGGGCCTCGAGCGGGAACCCGAGCATGGGGCCATACAGAAGTGTATGGACTGCGGGGTTTACCCGGATGCGCCCGGCCGGGCCTCGCCCTAGGATCGTCCACCAAACACATACACATGTGTATGGAGAAAACCCGGGGCGGCCGCTCCGGTCACCGGAGACAGCCATGGCCGAGGCGCGGCGCCCCTTCTTCGACGACCCGACGCAGCTCGCGCCGCGCCGCGCGGTGCGCCAGGAGCTCGGCGAAGGCGCCTTCGTGCTCCGTTCGCCCGAGCCGTTGCAGCCGCCCGCCCGGTGCGTCGGCGAATGGCTGGAGCATTGGGCCGAGGCGACGCCCGACGCCGTCGCCTTTGCCGAGCCGGCGGCCGGCGGCGGCTGGTCGAAGCTCGGCTGGCGCGCGCTGCGGCAGCGCGTCGGCGCCGTCGCCCAGGCGCTGCTCGACCTGCAGCTGCCGGCCGGCAAGCCGGTGGTGGTGCTGTCGGACAACTCGCTCGACCACCTCGTGCTCGAGCTCGCCTGCATGCACGTCGGGCGCGCCATCTGTCCGGTGACGAGCGGCTACAGCCGCCTGGCGCAGGGCGACTACACGCGCATCCACGGCATCCTCGCCACGCTCGACCCGGCGCTCGTCTACGCGCACGACGCCGCCACCTACGCACCGGTGCTGGCCCAGGCCCCCGTGGCGGCGCGCACCGTCTTCTCGCACGGTGCCGGCGAGGTGCACGGGGCCCTGCCCTTCGCCGAGCTGCTCGGCGCGCGCGAAACGCCGGCCGTCGGCGCCGCCTTCGCGCAGGTCGGCCCGCACACGCACGCCAAGTACCTGCTGACCTCGGGCTCCACCGGCCACCCGAAGGTCGTCGTCAACACGCAGCGCATGCTCACCGCCAACCAGCAGATGCTGAAGCAGACGCTGCGCTTCCTCGACCACGAGAAGCCGGTGCTGCTGGACTGGCTGCCGTGGAGCCACACCTTCGGCGGCAACCACAACAAGTTCCTCGTCATGAGGAGCGGCGGCACGATGTACATCGACGACGGCCGCCCGCTGCCCGGCGCGATCGACAAGACGATGGCGCACCTGCGCGACCCCGCCACCGAGCCGCCGACGCTGCACTTCAACGTGCCCAAGGGCTACGACATGATGCTGCCGGCGCTGGAAGCCGACACCGGGCTGGCGCGCCGCTTCTTCGGCCGGCTGCGCATGGTCTTCTACGCCGGCGCCGGCATGCCGCAGTCCACCTGGCAGCGGCTGGAGGCCGTGGCCGCCAAGGTGCGCGACGTGCACACCGACCCGGTGTGGTTCACCACCAGCTGGGGCAGCACCGAAACCGCGCCGGCCAACACCTTCGCGCACTGGAAGCTCGACCGGGCCGGCGTCATCGGCCTGCCGCTGCCGGGGGTCGAGATCAAGTTCATCCCCAACGCAGGCAAGCTCGAGATGCGCCTGCGCGGCCCGAACATCTTCCCCGGCTACCGCGGCAACGACGCGGCGACGAAGGACGCCTTCGACGAAGACGGCTTCTACCGCATCGGCGACGCCGGCTACCTGCAGGACGAGAACGACCCGGCCAGCGGCATCGTCTTCAACGGCCGCGTCGCCGAGGACTTCAAGCTCACCAGCGGCACCTGGGTCTCGGTGGGCACGCTGCGCCTGCACCTCGTGACGGCGCTGGCCCCGCTGGCGCAGGACGCGGTGATCACCGGCCACGACCGCAACGAGGTGGGCGCGCTCGTCTTCCTCACCGAAGCAGCACGCAAGCTGCCGGCCGAGGAAGTGCGCACGCAGGTCCAGGCGGCGCTGCGTCGCATCAAGGCCGAAGGCGGCGGTTCGTCGCACACGCCCGCGCGCGTGTTGCTGCTGCCCGACGCGCCGAACATGGCCGCCGGCGAGATCACCGACAAGGGCTACATCAACCAGCGCCTGACGCTGGCGCGGCGCGCCGCGGACGTCGAGGCGCTCTATGCTCGCCCGAACGACCCGCGCGTCATCATGCCCTGACCTGGCCGACGCGCCCTGCACCGGCCCGCACCCCGAGACCCGCATGCCCCTCACCCTGCAACCCCTGCACGCCCCTTCGGGCCCGCTCGCACACCTGCCGCTGCTGCGCCTGGAGCAGGCCGGCCCGGTGCTGCACGTGCGCCTGAACCGCCCGGCCAAGCGCAACTCGATCAGCGACGAGCTGCTGGAGCAGGTGCAGACCGTCTTCGCGAACCTGCCGCGCGAGACCCGCGTCGCGCTCGTCAGCGGCGAAGGCGACCACTTCTGCGCCGGCCTCGACCTCTCCGAGGTGATGGAGCGCAACACCGCCGACGCGATCTGGCACTCGCGCATGTGGCACGCCTGCTTCGACCGCATCCAGTTCGGCGGCGTGCCGGTGATCGCCGTGCTGCACGGCGCCGTCGTCGGTGGCGGCCTCGAGCTGGCGAGCAGCGCCCACCTGCGCGTGGCCGAGGACAGCGCCTTCTACGGCCTGCCCGAGGGCACGCGCGGCATCTTCGTGGGCGGCGGCGGCTCGGTGCGCATCTCGCGCCTCATCGGCGCGGCGCGCATGACCGACATGATGCTCACCGGCCGCGTCTTCGACGCCGACGAGGGGCAGGCGCTGGGCATCAGCAACTACCGCGTGCGCGACGGCGAGGGCCTGGCCAAGGCACTGGCGCTGGCCGAGAAGATCGCCGGCAACGCGCCGATGTCCAACTTCGCCATCACGCAGGCGCTGCCGCGCATCGCCGACCTGCCTTCGGCCGGCGGCCTCTTCGTCGAGTCGCTGATGGCCGCCATCGCCGAGAGCGACGAAGGTGCGAAGGAGCGCGTCCGCGCCTTCCTCGAGAAGCGCGCGGCCAAGGTGCAGAAGTCCTGACCCGGGCACCCCCGAGCACGTGCCCCCGATGAGCAAGACCCACGTCCACCGCGTCACCGTGCACTGGGGCGACTGCGACCCCGCCGGCATCGTCTTCTTTCCCAACTTCGCCCGCTGGATGGACGAGAGCTCGCTCGCCTTCTTCGCCGCCTGCGGCGTGCCGCCGTGGCGCGAGCTGGAGCGCACGCGCGGCATCGTCGGCACGCCGCTGCTGGAGACCCACACGAGGTTCCTTCGCCCCGCGACCTACGGCGACGCGATCGAGGTCCACACCACCGTCGAGGAATGGGCGGCCAAGACCTTCCGCCACCGCCACGCCGTACGGCGTGGCGACACCTTGCTGTGCGAGGGCACCGAGGTGCGCGCCTTCGTCGTGCGCGACGCCGCGCAGGCCGGGCGCATCAAGGCCATTCCGGTGCCCGAGGACATCAAGGCACTGTGCAGCTGAGCTCGCACCTTCCCGCTCTCGAACCGCGGCGCGGCCGTCCCGGCCCGCCCGCCCATCCACCAGGAGACCGACGACCATGATGATCAAGCGCCTGACCCTGAAAGCCCTGGCCGCCGCCGCCGCGGCCACCCTGCTCGGCGCCGCGCCGGCGCTGGCCGACGTCAACGTCGGCGTCAGCCTGGCGCTCACCGGGCCGGGCTCCGGCCTGGGCATCCCGATGCAGAAGCAGTTCGCGCTGTTCCCGAAGACGATCGCCGGCGAGAAGATCAACCTCATCATCCTCGACGACGCCACCGACCCCGGCAAGGGCGTCACCAACGCGCGCCGCTTCCTCACCGAGGACAAGGTCGACCTGATCATCGGCTCGTGCATCACCGCCACGTCGGCCGCCATGGCCCCGGTCATCGCCGAGGGCAAGACGGTGCAGCTGTCGGCCGCGCCGGTGGGCGTGCCGCCGGGGCAGGACACGTGGCTCTTCCGCCTGCCGCAGGGCTTCTCGGTGATGGCGCACCCGATCATCGAGCACATGAAGGCCAACGGCGTGAAGTCGCTCGGCTTCCTCGGCTACACCGACGCCTACGGCGAGCTGTGGCTGAAGGAGATGCAGGCACAGGCCGAGAAGGCCGGCATCAAGCTGACCGCCGTCGAGCGCTTCGCGCGCACCGACACCAGCGTCACGCCGCAGGCGCTGAAGCTCGCCTCGGCCAACCCGGACGCGATGCTCGTCGTCGCCTCCGGTTCGGGCGCGGCGATGCCGCACAAGGGCCTGGTCGAGCGCGGCTACAAGGGCAAGATCTACCAGACGCACGCGGCGGCCACGCCCGACCTGGTGCGCATCGGCGGCAAGGACGTCGAGGGCTCGTACGTCGTCTCCGGCCCGGCCGTCATCGCCGAGCAGCTGCCCGACAGCCACCCGTCGAAGAAGGCGGCGGTGGACTTCGTCAGCAAGTTCGAGGCGGCCAACGGCGCCGGCACGCGCAACCAGTTCGCTGGCCACGCCTACGACGCGGCCATCGTGCTCGAGAAGGTGCTGCCGGTGGCGCTGAAGAAGGCCAGGCCGGGCACGCCGGAGTTCCGCGCCGCGCTGCGCGACGCCATCGAGGGCATGGGCCGCACCATCTTCTCGCACGGCGTGATGAACTGGACCAAGGACGACCACTGGGGCTACACCAACGAGACCGGCGTGCTGCTGAAGGTCGTCGGCGGCAAGTTCGTCGTCGAGAAGTGACCCGCTGCGGGGCGCGCGGGCGCGTCGCCGGCTGAACACGGCGCGCCCGTTCCACCCCGCGGCACCGACCTCCCCCGCGGGCCCCGGCCCGCCCGCCCGCCCGCCCGCACGCACGCAGGCACGCACGCGGGCGTGGCGTCGGGCCCCACACTGCTCCGCCCCGCCACCGCCCCGCCACCGCCCCGCCACCGCCAAGCACGGCATGGACGCCTCCATCTTCAGCATCCTCGCCCTCGACGGCCTGACCAACGGCGCGATCTACGCGCTGCTGGCGCTGGCCACGGTGCTGGTGTTCGCCGTCACGCGCGTCATCTTCATCCCGCAGGGCGAGTTCGTCGCCTTCGGCGCACTGACGCTGGCGTTGCTGCAGACCGGCCAGGTGCCGGGCACCGTGTGGTTCCTGCTCGCGCTGGCGCTGGCCACGGCGGTGTCCGACGTCTGGCACGGCGTGCGCCACGGCCACGGCCCGGCGCGCATCGCGCGCCAGGTGGGCGCGACGCTCGCCTGGCCGGTGGCCGTGTCGCTGCTGGCCATCTGGCTGGCGCCGATGAAGCTGCCGCTGCTGGCCCAGGCGGCGCTGACGCTGGCACTGGTCACGCCCTTCGGCACGCTGCTCTACCGGCTGGCCTACGAGAAGCTGGCCGACGCCACGGTGCTCGTGCTGCTGATCGTCTCGGTCGGCGTGCACTTCGCGCTCGTCGGCCTGGGCCTGTATTTCTTCGGCGCCGAGGGTTTCCGCAACCCGCCGTTCTGGGACCAGCGCTTCGGCGTCGGCGCGGTCACCGTGTCCGGCCAGGCGCTCATCATCCTGGCCGCCTCGGTGGCGCTGATCGTCGCGCTGTGGCTGTTCTTCGAGCGCTCGCTGCAGGGCAAGGCGCTGCGCGCCACCGCGGTGAACCGCCTGGGTGCGCGGCTGATGGGCATCTCCACCATCGGCGCCGGGCGGCTGAGCTTCACGATGGCCGCCTTCATCGGCGCGCTGTCGGGGCTGCTCGTCGGCCCCACGACGACGGTGTTCTACGACAGCGGCTTCCTCATCGGCCTGAAGGGCTTCGTCGCCGCCGTCTTCGCCGGCCTCGCGAGCTACCCGCTGGCACTGGCGGGGGCGCTCGGCGTCGGCCTGCTGGAGAGCTTCGGCTCGTTCTGGGCCAGCGCGTTCAAGGAGGTGATCGTCTTCGGCTCGATCCTGCCGGTGCTGCTGTGGCGCTCGCTGCGCGACCCGCACTCCGAGGAACACTGAAGGTGCGGGAGCGACCGATGCGCCGCCTCGCCTTCCCCGCGTTCGCCGCGCTGATGCTGCTGCTGCCGGTGCTGCCCGTGCCGGACTTCTGGATCACGCAGAGCAACTACATCGGCCTGTACGCACTGGTGGCGCTCGGGCTCGTGGTGCTGACCGGCGTGGGCGGGCTCACGTCGTTCGGGCAGGCCGCGTTCGTGGGCGTCGGCGCCTACACGTCGGCCTTCCTGTCCACGAAGCTCGGTGTCTCGCCGTGGCTCACGCTCTTCGTCGGCATCGCCATCGCCGTGGCGGTGGCGGTGGTGCTGGGCGCCATCACGCTGCGCATGTCCGGGCACTACCTGCCGCTGGCCACCATCGCCTGGGGCCTGGTGCTCAACTACAGCATGGCCAACACCGAGGGGCTCGGCAAGTACGACGGCCTGCTCGGCATCCCGTCGCTGCAGCTGGCCGGCTTCGACCTGGGCAGCGGGCGCGGGCTGCACGACCTGATCTGGCTGTGCGCGCTCGTCGCGGCGCTGGCGGTGATGAACCTGCTCGACTCCCGGCCCGGCCGCGCCATCCGCTCGCTGAAGAGCGGCAGCACGATGGCCGAGGCGATGGGCATCTCCACCTTCCGCTACAAGCTGGTGGCCTTCGTGCTCGCCGCGGTGCTCGCAGCCGTCTCGGGGTGGCTGTTCGCGCACTTCCAGCGCACCGTCAACCCGACGCCGTTCTCCATCGCCAAGGGCATCGAGTACCTGTTCATGGCGGTGCTGGGCGGCATCGGCAACGTCTGGGGCGCCTTCCTCGGCTCGGCCGTGGTGCGCATCATCGAGGACCAGCTGCAGGTGCTGCTGCCCAGGCTCATCGGCACCAGCGGCAACTTCGAGACCATCGTCTTCGGCATCGTGCTGGTGGTGGTGCTGAAGTACGCCCCCGAGGGGCTGTGGGCCTTCGTCGCCCGCCGCTTCCCGCCGGCGCCGCGCGCCCCCGACTGGCACGGCGCGGCGGCGCTGCCCACGCGTGCCAGGCCGGCGCGCGGCGAGCTGCTGCTCGACGTGGACCGCGTGCGCAAGGCTTTCGGCGGCCTGGTCGCCGTCAACGACGTGAGCTTCCGCATCCATGCCGGCGACATCGTCGGCCTGATCGGCCCCAACGGCGCCGGCAAGAGCACGACCTTCAACCTCATCACCGGCGTGCACGGGCTCAGCGGCGGGCAGGTCACCTTCCGCGGCGAGGCCGTGGGGCCGCTGCCCTCGCGCGAGATCGCGCGCCGCGGCATCGGCCGCACCTTCCAGCACGTGAAGATGGTGCCCGAGATGACGGTGCTGGAGAACGTGGCGCTCGGCGGCTACCTGCGCAGCCGCGCCGGCACGCTGGCGGCGATGCTGCGCCTGGACCGCGACGAGGAGCGGCGCCTCTTCGCCGAAGCCGAGCGGCAGCTGGCGCGCATCGGCATGGCCGACCGCATGCACGAGCTGGCCGGCAACCTGCCGCTCGGGCCGCAGCGGCTGATGGAGATCGCCCGCGCGCTCGCCACCGACCCCGCGCTGCTGCTGCTGGACGAACCGGCCGCCGGCCTGCGCCACAAGGAGAAGGCGGCGCTGGCCGACGTGCTGCGCCAGCTGAAGGCCGAGGGCATGAGCATCCTGCTCGTCGAACACGACATGGACTTCGTCATGGGCCTGGTCGACCGCATCGTCGTGATGGAGTTCGGCACCAAGCTGATGGAAGGCACGCCGGCCGAGGTGCAGGCCAGCCCCGCGGTGCGCGCGGCCTACCTCGGCACGGAGCACTGACGATGAGCTCGCCGTTGCTCGAGGTGCACGACCTGCACGCCGGCTACGGCCGCGCCGAGGTGCTCACGGGCCTCGGCCTGCGGCTCGCGCAGGGCCAGGTCGTCACCGTCATCGGCCCCAACGGCGCCGGCAAGAGCACGCTGCTCAACGCGCTGATGGGCGTGCTGCCCTCGCGCGGCCGCGCGCACTTCGACGGCAGCGACCTCGCAGACGCGACGCTGGAAGACCGCGTGATGCTCGGCATGGCGCTGGTGCCCGAGAAGCGCGAGCTGTTCACGACGATGCCGGTGGAGGACAACCTCGTGCTCGGCGGCTACCGGGCGATGCGCCAGCGCGTGCCGGGCTGGCGCAGCGAGCTCGAACGCGTCTACGGCCTCTTCCCGCGCCTGCAGGAGCGGCGCGCGCAGCTGGCCGGCACGCTCTCCGGCGGCGAGCGGCAGATGCTGGCGGTGGGCCGGGCGCTGATGAGCCGGCCCAAGCTGCTGATGCTCGACGAGCCGAGCCTCGGGCTCGCGCCGCTCGTCGTGCGCGACATCTTCCAGACCATCGAGCGCCTGCGCGCCGAAGGCGTGTCGATCCTGCTGGTCGAGCAGAACGCGCGCGCCGCGCTGCAGGTGGCCGACCACGGCTACGTGCTCGAGACCGGCGAGATCGTGCTCGACGGCGCCGCCGATGCACTGGCGCGGGACCCACGCGTCATCGACACCTACCTCGGCGCGCAGCGCCGCGAGTGAACCGGAGGGGAACAAGCCATGCAGATTCGAGGACAGGCCGCGCTCGTCACCGGGGGCGGCTCGGGGCTCGGCGAGGCCGTCGCGCGCGCGCTCGCGGCGCAGGGCGCGAAGGTCGCCGTGCTCGACGTCAATGCCGCCAACGCCGAACGCGTGGCGCGCGAGATCGGCGCGCAGGCCGGTACGTCGGCCGTTGCCGTGGCCGCCGACATCACCGACAGCACGAGCCTCGCTGCCGCGCTGGACGCGGCCGAGGCCGCACTCGGGCAGGGCCCGGCGCGCATCGTCATGAACATCGCCGGCATCGGCACGGCCAAGCGCGTGGTCGGCAAGGACGGCCAGCCGGCGCCGCTGGAGGACTTCGAGCGCGTCGTGCGCATCAACCTCGTCGGCACCTACAACGTCGTGCGCCTCACGGCGGCGCGCATCGCCCGGCTCGACCCGGTCGAGCCCGGAGGCGACCGTGGCGTGATGGTGATGACGGCCTCGGTCGCTGCCTTCGACGGCCAGGTCGGGCAGGAGGCCTACTCGGCCAGCAAAGCAGGCCTCGCCGGCATGACGCTGCCCCTGGCGCGCGACCTGGCGCAGCACGGCATCCGCGTGTGCACCATCGCCCCGGGCCTGTTCGAGACGCCGCTGATGAAGGCGCTGCCCGAGCCGGTGCAGAAGTCGCTGGCGGCGTCGATCCCGTTCCCGCCGCGGCTCGGCCGGCCCGAGGAGTTCGCCGAGCTCGCGCTGCACATCGTCACCAACACGCACCTGAACGGCGAGACGATCCGCCTGGACGGCGCGCTGCGCATGGCGCCGCGCTGACGAATCCGATGGCCTACGAGTACGTCGCGCCGCTCGCCGACATGCGCTTCGTGCTCGAGCAGGTGCTCGAGGCGCCGCGCTCGTGGCACGCCTGCCCGGCGTTCGCCGAGCTCGACATTCACACCGCCTCGGCCGTGCTCGACGAGGCGGCGAAGTTCGCCGGCGAGGTGCTGCAGCCCACCAACGCCGCGGGCGACCTCGAGGGCTGCACGCTCGACGCCGACGGCCGCGTGCACACGCCGCGCGGCTATCGCGAGGCCTACCAGGCGTTCGTCGAAGGCGGCTGGCCCGCCCTGCCTTGCGACCCCGCCTGGGGCGGCCAGGGCCTGCCGCTGGTGCTGGACGCGGCGATGCGCGAGATGCTCAGCGCCTGCAACCACGCGTGGAACATGTACCCCGACCTGCTGCACGGCGCCTACGAGACGCTGAAGGCACACGGCAGCGAGGCGCTGAAGGCGCGTTACCTGCGCAGGCTCGCCAGCGGCGAGTGGCTCGCGGCGATGGCGCTCACCGAGCCGCAGGCCGGCAGCGACCTCGGCGCGCTGCGCACGAAAGCCGAGCCGCGGCCCGACGGCAGCGTCGCCGTCAGCGGCCAGAAGATCTTCATCTCCGGTGCCGACCACGACCTCACCGACAACGTCGTGCACCTGGTGCTGGTGCGCCTGCCCGATGCACCGGCGGGCAGCAAGGGGCTGTCGCTGGCGCTCGTGCCGAAGGTTCTCGACGACGGCACGCGCAACGCCTGGTTCGTCGACGGCCTCGAGAAGAAGATGGGCATCAAGGGCAGCGCCACCTGCGCCGTGCGCTACGAGGGCGCCACCGGCTGGCTGGTCGGCGAGCCGCACCGCGGCCTGGCGGCGATGTTCCTGATGATGAACTCGGCCCGCCTGCACGTCGGCCTGCAGGGGCTGGGGCACCAGGAGATGGCCGTGCAGAACGCGCTGCGCTATGCGGCCGAGCGTGTGCAGTTCCGCACCCCGATCGTGCACACGCCGGCGATGCGCCACCTGCTGCTGCGCGCGCAGGCGCTCGTCGAAGGCCAGCGCGTCATCGCCTACCGCGCCGCGCTGGCCATCGACGAAGCGCACCACCACGAGGACCCGGCGCGCCGGGCCGACGCCGCGGCGCTGGCGGCGCTGCTGACGCCGGTGGTGAAGGCCTTCTGCACGCACCACGGCTTCCACGGCGCAGCGGCCATGCAGCAGGTGTTCGGCGGCTACGGCTACGTGCACGAGTACGGCATCGAGCAGACCGTGCGCGATGCGCGCATCGCCATGGTCTACGAGGGCACCAACGAGATCCAGGCGATCGACCTGCTGCAGCGCAAGGTGCTGGGCGACGGCGGCGCGGCGGTGCAGGGCCTGCTCGCCGACTGCGAGGCCGAGGCCGCGCGGATCGACGCCACCGGCGACGCCGCCCTCGCCCCCTTCGCCGCAGCACTTCGCGCGCAGATCGCCGCCGCCGGCGAGGTCACGGCCGCCGTCGCCGCCGCGGCGCGCACCGACGCCGAGGCTCCGCTGCGCGCCGCCGACGACTACCTCTTCGGCCTGGCCCACCTGCTGCTCGCGTGGGCCTGGGCCGCCAGCGCGCGCGCCGCGGCCGCCATGCCGGCGGGTCCGTTCGGCGAGGCGAAGCTGGCGCGCTCGCGCTACGCCGTCGAGCAGCTCCTGCCGCAGGCGGGGGTGCACTGGCAGCGGGCGCGGCGATGCGGCCTCGAGCTGCCCGCGCTCGCGCGCTGAGCGGCGCGCGAGAAGCAGCCGGGTCGCCGCGGGTCCACCGCATCCCCGGGGCACAGGCCCGCGGCCACGGCAGTTCATCACGGCGGGCCTTCGCGCGGCTGCTCGCCGCGACGCCGCGCTCGCAGAATCGCCGCCCATGGCCGACCCCTTCATCCTGCGCGCCCTCAACGGCGCCTTCTACCGTGCCTCCGGCGGCGAGCGGCGGCCGGCCTTCTTCGACATCGACGCCACCTATCCGGCCCTGCGGCTGCTCGACCGCCACCAGGACGAGATCCGCGCGGAGATGGAGCCGCTGCTCGCCGAGCGGCACCGCCTGCCGAAGTACCACGAGGTCGACCGCATCCAGGCCGACATCTCCGGCGAGGGCGATGCCGCCAAGGCGTGGCGCGTGTTCATGCTGAAGTGGCCGGCGGGCGGCGTGGAGGACAACCGCGCGCGTTGCCCGCGCACGGCGGCCCTGCTCGACCGAGTGCCCGGTGTCGTGAGCGCCTTCTTCTCCGTGCTCGAGCCGGGCAAGTCCGTGCCGGCCCATGATGGGCCCTACCTCGGCTACCTGCGATACCACCTGGCGCTGAAGGTGCCGGCCCGCAACCCCCCCTCGATCCGCATCAAGGATCGCACGCACACCTGGGTCGAGGGCGGCAGCATCCTCTTCGACGACAGCTGGAACCACGAGGTCTTCAACCAGAGCGACGAGACGCGCGTCGTGCTCATCGTCGACGTGCTGCGCCCGATGCCGTGGCCCTACCACGTGGTGAACTGGATCGCGCTGCGCCTGCTCGGACCGATCTCCGACGAGGCGCGGACGGCGGCGAGGAACATCCGCCGATACAGCCGCGCCACACCTCCCGCCGCCTCCGGATCCTGAGCACCTCGCCACGCGGCCCGGGCACGTGCCGCGTCCCGGGGATCACGCTGTTGCCTGCCCTCGGACCCGGCTGCATCATCGACCGGCGGCCGCAGCCAGCGCGCCGCACCCCCCGGGAAAGGAAGCGCGTGTCGGATCGACCGAAGTTCTGCTCGGCATGCGGCGCCCCCGTCCTGCTGGCCGATGCGTCGTTCTGCGGCCGCTGCGGCGCGAAGCTGGCCGGCGGTGGCGCGCCCGGAACGGCGACCCCTGCCGCGGGCGGCTCGGCGATGCAGGCCATCGTCAACCGCATCACCGACAGCGTCGGCCTCGAGCGGCTCGAGGGCTTCAGCGTCAGCGCCCTCTTCTCCGAGGCACTGCGGCACCGCGAGCCCGACGAGATGGAGCGCTACATGGGCGTGGGCACGCCCGAGACGACGCCGCCGCTGACGGTGGCGATGAGCCAGTGGCCGCGGCCTTGGCTGTTCCTGCGCACGCTCGCCTTCGCACTCGTCGCGTACGGCCTGCTGCTGTGGGGCTGGACCGAGTTCAAGAACATCAACGTGCTGCCGGCGCTGATCATCGTCGGCTCGTTCGCGGTGCCGCTGGCGACGCTGGTGCTGTTCTTCGAGCTCAACACGCCGCGCAACGTGTCGATGCTGCGCGTGGTGCAGCTGGTCGTGCTCGGCGGCATCGTCTCGATCCTCATCTCGCTGTTCCTGTTCCGCCTGACGAACCTCGGCAGCTGGCTCGGCGCGCCGGCGGCGGCCATCGTCGAGGAGGTCGGCAAGCTCGCGGCGCTGCTCGTGCTGGCGCGCTTCGCGCAGCAGGACCGCTACGCCTTCGCGCTGAACGGGCTGCTGTTCGGCGCCGCCGTCGGCGCCGGCTTCGCCGCGTTCGAGTCGGCCGGCTACGCGCTGCGCTACGGGCTGCAGGGCGGCTCGAACGTCATGCGCGAGGTGATCACGACGCGTGGGCTGCTGTCGCCCTTCGCGCACATCGCGTGGACGGCCATCGCCGCCTGCGCCGTGTGGCGCGTGCGCGCCGAGGGCGTGCCGCTGGCGCAGGCCATCTTCCACCGCAAGTTCCTCGTGCTCTTCGCGGTGCCGGTGGCGCTGCACTTCGTGTGGAACACGAGCTTCCAGCTGCCGCTGATGCTGAAGTACGTGGGCCTCGGCTTCCTCGCCTACGTCGTCATCTTCAGCCTCGTGCAGGGCGGGCTGAAGGAGGTGCGGCGCGTCGCTTCGCCCGACCGGCTCGACTTCGAAGCGGTGGACCCGACGACCATCCTGCGCACGGCCATCCAGCGGCAGCGGACACAGGCGCCGCCGCCCCCGGAAGCTCGCGCCGCGCAGGCGGCCGCGATGGCTGCAGCACAGACACCACCGCCCGCCCCCACGCGGGCGCCGACGATCCCCGCGGCCGGGGCGCGGGAGCCGGGGTGGCCGTCACCGGTGGCGCCGGACTCGCCGCTCGCCGGCATCCAGCCCGCGCCGGGCTCGGGCGGCAACGACATCGATCCCGGCGTACCGCCGACGCGCCGGGCGCCCTGAGCACGCGTCCGCGGCCCTCCGGCTCGCCCCGAGCCAACGCGCCGCGGGCGTTGTCAGGCGCGAAGCGCGCCCCGGCCGCTGCCGCAGAATCGCGGCCATGATCTCCTTCACCGACATCCGCTACGTGCGCCTGGGCACGCGCGACCTCGGCGGCGCCGACCGCTTCGTGCGCGACATCGTCGGCCTCGAGTTCGTGCGCGAGGAGAACGGCGCGCGCCACTACCGCAGCGACGAGCGCGACCACACCCTCGTCTACTTCGAAGGCGACCCGCGCGACCACACGGTGGCCTTCGAGCTGCCCGACGCCGCGGCGCTGCAGCGCGCCGGGGCCGAGCTCTCCGATGCCGGCGTGAAGGTGCACGAAGGCACGGCCGCCGAGTGCGAGATGCGGCGCGTCGGCGCCTTCATCCGCTTCGCCGACCCCACCGGCAACGTCGTCGAGGCCGTCGTGCGGCCACACGCCAGCGGCCGGCGACACTTCCCGAGCCGCGACGCCGGCATCACCGGCTTCAGCCACATCGGCCTGTGCTCGACATCGCCTTCGCGCGACGAGGGGTTCTGGACCGGGCTGCTCGGCGCGCGTGTGTCCGACCGCATCGGCGAGGCGGCGCTGCTGCGCATCGACCCCGTGCATCATCGCGTCGCCCTCTTCCCCACCACGCGCGCCGGCATCCAGCACGTCAACCACCAGGTGGCGAGCATCGACGACGTGATGCGCGCGTACTACCTGCTGCGCGAGAAGAACGTGCGCATCGTCTTCGGGCCCGGCCGGCACCCGACCTCGGGCGCGGTGTTCCTCTACTTCGAAGGTCCCGACGGCATGGTCTACGAGTACTCCACCGGCGTGCGCCTCATCGCGCCCGAGGACGAAGCCACCTACCGGCCGCGCCAGTTCCCGGCCGTGCCGTCGTCGTTCTGCATGTGGGGCAGCCAGCCGGACATCCCGGAGTTCAGGAACATCAAGCCATGATGACACCGAAAGAAGGCGTGCTCGAAGGCCGCGCGAAGCCGCGCGGCGCCTACTCGCACGTGCGGCGTGCGGGGCCGTTCCTCTTCACCGCCGGCATCAGCGCGCGCCGGCCCGACAACACCATCGCCGGCGCCGCGGCCGACGCGATGGGCACCGTCGCGCTCGACATCCGTGCACAGACGCGCGCCGTGCTCGAGAACATCCGCGCCATCCTCGAAGGCGCGGGCGCCGGGCTCGAGCACGTCGTCGAGGTGTCGAGCTTCCTCGTCAACATGAACGACTTCGGCGGCTACAACGAGGTCTACGCCGAGTTCTTCGGCGCCGTGGCCACGCCGCCCGCGCGCACGACGGTGGCCGTGCACCAGCTGCCGCACCCGCACCTGCTTGTCGAGATCAAGGTCGTCGCCTACGCGCCCTGAGTGCGGCCCGGCGAGTGGACCCGGGCGGCTGCGGCGCCCCGAAGGAGCGGCAGGCAATCCGATGCATGGATTTCCCGGGTTGACAGACCCGGGAGGTGGTCCGACCATGCACAATAGTGCACGTCTCGCCCCTGGCTCCCCACCGGCCGCCCGCCCGCCCGCCGGGGTTCACCCCGGCGCGGCAGCGAGGGGCCGCCTCCTACACTGCGCCGTTTTCCCGCCAAGGAGTTCTTCGATGATCCGCTTGACCACAAACCTGGCCGCCGCGGCGGCCGCGCTCGCGCTGGCCGCCAGCCCCGCTTCGGCGCAGGCACCGATCAAGATCGGCTTCATGGCCGAGCTGTCGGGCCCGCAGGGCGCGCTCGGCCAGGACCAGTACGACGCCTTCATGCTCGTCGTCGAGCGCAACGGCGGCAAGCTCGGCGGCGTGCCGGTGCAGGTGATCCGCGAGGACAGCCAGCTCAAGCCCGACGTCGCCACGCAGCTCGTGCAGAAGCTCATCGAGAAGGACCAGGTGCAGATCATCACCGGCATCACCTTCTCCAACGTCATGATGGCCGTGCACAAGCCGATCACCGAGAAGGGCGTGTTCCTCATCGGCAGCAACGCCGGCCCGGCGCCGATCGCCGGCGCGCAGTGCTCGCCGTTCCAGTTCATCACCAGCTGGCAGAACGACAACCAGGCCGAGGTGGTGGGCAAGTACGCCACCGACAAGGGCTACAAGAAGGTCATCGGCATGGCCCCGAACTACCAGGCGGGCAAGGACTTCATCGCCGGCTTCAAGCGCATGTACAAGGGCGAGATCATCGACGAGATCTACACGCCGCTGAACCAGCCCGACTTCAGCGCCGAGCTGGCCCAGGTGGCGGCCAAGAAGCCCGACGCGATCTACGTCTTCTACCCCGGCGGCCTGGGCGTGAACTTCGTGCGCCAGTACCAGCAGGCGGGGCTGCTGGGCAAGATCCCGCTCTTGTCCAGCTCGACGACGGACGGCTCGACGCTGCCGGCGCAGAAGGAGACGGCGCTGGGCGTCATCAGCGGCACCTTCTGGGGGCCTGACTTCAACAACCCGGCCAACAAGCAGTTCGTCGAGGAGTTCGAGAAGAAGACCGGCCGCATCCCGAGCCAGTACGCCGCGCAGAGCTACGACGCCGCGTTGCTGCTCGATTCCGCCATCGCCAAGGTCAAGGGCAACGTCGCCGACAAGGCCGCGTTCCGCGCCGCGCTGAAGGCCGCCGACTTCAAGAGCGTGCGCGGCAACTTCAAGTTCGGCGCCAACCACTTCCCGGTGCAGGACCAGCACATCTTCGAGGTGGCCAAGGACGCCAAGGGCCGCGTCAGCCTGAAGACGATCGCCACGCCGCTGAAGGACCACGTCGACGCGTACGCCTCCCAGTGCAAGATGTGACGGGCAGAAGCCGCCCGTCCCCCGTTTCGAGGCCGGCTTCGCGCCGGCCTTTTCGCGCCCCTCCACCAGCATGACCCTCGGCCTGCTGCTCACGCAGCTGCTCAACGGCATCCAGCTCGGCGTGCTGCTGTTCCTGCTCGCCAGCGGGCTGACGCTGGTGTTCGGGATCATGAGCTTCGTGAACCTGGCGCACGGGTCGCTGTACATGATGGGCGCGTACTTCGCCGCCGCCGGCTTCAACGCCTTCGGCGGCAGCTTCCTCGCCGCGGCGCTGGTGGCCATCCCGGGCACGTTGCTGCTCGGGCTCGTCGTCGAGCGGCTGCTGCTGACCACGCTGTACCGCCGCGACCACCTCGACCAGGTGCTCGCCACGTTCGGCCTCATCCTCTTCTTCAACGAGCTGGTGCGCGCCATCTGGGGGCCGGCGTCGGTGTACATGAACACGCCGCAGTCGCTGCGCGGCACGGTGGACCTGTTCGGCATTGCCTACCCGTCGTACCGCTTCGCCATCATCGCCGTGGGGCTGGCGGTGGGGCTCGCGCTGTACGTCGTCATCCACCGCACGCGCGTGGGCATGCTGATCCGCGCCGGCGCCTCGAACGCCGAGATGGTCTCGGCGCTCGGCGTCAACATCAAGGGGCTGAACAGCGTCGTCTTCGCGCTCGGTGCCGGCCTGGCCGGGCTGGCCGGCCTGATGGCCGGCCCCATCGTCAGCGTGCAGTCGGGCATGGGCGAGCCGATCCTCATCCTCACGCTCGTCGTCATCGTCACCGGCGGCATCGGCTCGATCCGCGGCGCCTTCTACGGCGCGCTCATCGTCGGCATCGTCGACACGGTGGGCCGCATCTTCCTGCCGATGCTGCTGCGCGAGTTCCTCGAGCGATCGGTGGCGCAGGCCGCGGGCCCCGCCATCGCCAGCATGCTCATCTACCTGCTGATGGCCGCGGTGCTGGCGTTCAAGCCCGCGGGCCTCTTCCCGGTGAGACATGGCTGAGGCCACGGCTGCCACGAGCGGGGCGCGGTTCACGCCGCGGCGCGTCTTCGCCGCCGTCGTGCTCGCCGGCCTCGGCCTCGTGCCCATCGTCGCGGCGGCGACCGGCGAGCCGTTCTACGTCACGCTCTTCACGCGCATCCTCGTCTTCGCCATCGCCGCCACGGGGCTCAACCTGATCCTCGGCTACGGCGCGCTGGTGAGCTTCGGGCACGCGATGTACGTCGGGCTCGGCGCCTACGCGGTGGGCCTGCTCGGCCACCATGGCATCACCAGCGGCTGGGCCCATGTCGCGGCGGCGCTCGTGGCCGGCGCGCTGGTCGCCGTGGCGGTGGGCAGCGTGTGCCTGCGCACGGCGCGCGGCGGCGGCGGCATGGCCTTCATCATGATCACGCTGGCCTTCGCGCAGATGCTGTACTTCCTGGCCGTGAGCCTGCGCGAGTACGGGGGCGACGACGGCCTGCCGGTGCGGCAGCGCAGCGACTTCGGCCTGTTCACGCTCGACGACAACACGGTGCTGTACTACACGGCCTACGCCGTGCTGCTGGCCGTGCTGTTCGTCTTCTGGCGCCTCGTGCACGCCCGCTTCGGCATGGTGCTGCGCGGCTGCAAGGTGAACGAGCGGCGCATGGCGGCGCTCGGCTTCCCGACGCTGCGCTACAAGCTTGCCGCGTACGTGATCTCGGCGCTGGTGTGCGCGCTGGCCGGCGTGCTGATGGCCAACCTGACGAAGTTCGTCGCGCCCTCGTACATGGCCTGGTCCGTGTCGGGCGAGCTCATCGTCATGGTCGTGCTCGGCGGCATGGGCACGCTCGTCGGGCCGGCGGTGGGCGCCACGGCGCTGCTGCTGCTGGAGGAGCTGCTGTCGTCGCTGAAGATCGGCGTCGC
The DNA here is from genome assembly GCA_026125665.1 of Rubrivivax sp. Lineage (GTDB taxonomy): Bacteria > Pseudomonadota > Gammaproteobacteria > Burkholderiales > Burkholderiaceae_C > Rubrivivax. Next base: position 16,462 of record JAHCKS010000031.1, on the reverse strand, counting down.
GTGGTTCGACACGCTCGTCAACCAGCACTGGCTGGCGCTGATCGGCCTGTTCGTGGTCGCCGTCGTGCTGGTGATGAAGCAGGGCCTGTACGGGCGCTTCGTGGCGCGGGAGGAAGCCGCCGAGGCGGCCGAGGCCGCGCGAACGGCCGACGCGGCGGACCGGGCGGCGGCACAGGGCGAGGCCACGCCGTCGTCGGCCCGCGGGAGCGCGCCACGATGAGCCGCCTGGAGGTGCGTGGCCTCGTCAAGCGCTTCGGCGGCCTGCTCGCCACCGACCACGTCTCGCTGACGCTCGAGCCGGGCGAGATCCACGCCGTCATCGGCCCCAACGGCGCCGGCAAGACGACGCTCATCAACCAGCTCTCCGGCGACCTGCTGCCCGACGAGGGCCGCATCGTCTTCGAAGGCCGCGACCTGACGCGCGAGCCGCCGCACGTGCGCGCATTGGCCGGGCTCGGGCGCAGCTACCAGATCACCTCCGTGTTCCCCGAGTTCACGGTGCTGCAGAACGTGGTGCTGGCGGTGCAGAGCCACGCCGGGCACAGCTTCCGCTTCTGGCGCCCTGTGCTGGACGAGGAAGCGCTGGTGCGGCCGGCGCACGAGGCGCTGGCGCAGGTGGACATGGACGCGCTGGCCGCGCGCCGCGTGGGCACGCTCTCGCACGGGCAGCGGCGCCAGCTCGAGATCGCGATGACTCTGGCCACCGGCGCGAAGCTGCTGCTGCTCGACGAGCCGATGGCCGGCATGAGCCACGTCGAGAGCGAGGCGGTCGTCGAGCTGCTGCGCAAGCTGAAGGGGCGCTACACGGTGCTGCTGGTCGAGCACGACATGGACGCCGTGTTCGCGCTCGCCGACCGCATCACCGTGCTCGTCTACGGCCAGCCGATCGCCAGCGGCACGCCCGACGAGATCCGCGCCAGCCGCGAGGTGCGCGAGGCCTATCTCGGCGAGCAGGAGGAACCGGTCTGATGGCCGCCGAGCTGCTGCAGGTCGAGGGCATCGAGACCGCCTACGGCACGAGCCAGGTGCTGTTCGGCGTGTCGCTCACCGTGCGCGCGGGCGAGGTGACGACGCTCATCGGCCGCAACGGCATGGGCAAGACGACGACGGTGAAGACGATCATGGGCATGCTCGCGCCGAAGGCCGGCCGCGTGCGCATGGACGGCGTCGAACTGCAGGGCCGGCCGAGCTACGTGGCGGCGCGCGCCGGCCTCGGCCTCGTGCCGGAAGGCCGGCAGGTGTTCCCCAACCTCACGGTGCGCGAGAACCTCGTCGCCACTGCCGGCAACCGGCACAAGGCGGCCGAGCCGTGGACGCTTTCGCGCGTCTACGGCATGTTCCCGCGCCTGCAGGAGCGCGAGCGCAACCTCGGCGCCAACCTCTCGGGTGGCGAGCAGCAGATGCTGGCCATCGGCCGCGCGCTGATGACGAACCCGCGCCTGCTGATCCTCGACGAGGCCACGGAGGGCCTGGCGCCGCTGGTGCGCCTCGAGATCTGGCGCGGCCTGGAGCGGCTGCGCGCCGCGGGGCTGGCGATGATCGTCATCGACAAGAACATCGCGCCGCTGTTGAAGCTCGCCGATCGTCACGTCATCCTGGAGAAGGGCCGGGTCGTGTGGCAGGGCAGCTCCGAGGCACTCTCCGCGGCGCCCGAGGTGCTGCAGCAGTACGTCGGGGTTTGATCGCTCGACCCGGTCGCACGCGAGGTCTACTTCGGGCTTCAGCGATCAGGTGTGGTGCGATGGGAGCGCACCGCGACGGGCAGTGGCGGGATCGGGCCGGCGGGGTGCCCTGCTCCGCGAATGTCCTCTTTCGAGGGCCCGGCTTCGCAGGGCCCTCGAATGCCCCCTTGATTTCGCGGAGCAGGGCACCCCGCCGTCCCGATCCGGCACCCGAAGTGCACTCCGTCGACGACAAACCCGGGTGCCACGCCAAGGACGCCGGGTGGTCGGCGCAGCGAAATCAAGGGGGCATCGAGGGGACCAGCGAAGCTGGGCCGCTCGAAGAGGACATTCGCGGAGCCGACCACCCGGCGGCCTTGGCGCGCCACGACGCAGCCCGACGGTTCGACAGTTCGACTACAACGTTTGCCGCCGCGGGCACGGCATCCCTGTCAGGTCACTGGCGCCGGGTTGAACAGCACCAGCGCGTTGTGCAGCTTCCATTGCTCGGCCCAGGTCTTCCTGCGGCCGCTCGCCACGTCGAGCATCAGGCGGAAGAGCTCCCAGCCCACTTCCTCGATCGACGCGCGGCCGTCTGCGATGCTGCCGGCGTTGACGTCCATCAGGTCGTGCCAGCGCCGCGCCAGATCGCTGCGCGTGGCCACCTTGATCACCGGCACCGCCGCCAGCCCGTAAGGCGTGCCGCGGCCGGTGGTGAAGACGTGCAGGTTCATGCCCGCGGCGAGCTGCAGCGTGCCGCAGATGAAGTCGCTCGCCGGCGTGGCGGCGTAGATCAGGCCGCGGTGCCTGCCGCGCTCGAGCTTCTCGCCCGGCGCGAGCACGCCGGCGATCGGCATCGAGCCCGACTTGACGATCGAGCCCATCGCCTTCTCGACGATGTTCGCCAGGCCGCCCTTCTTGTTGCCCGGCGTCGTGTTGGCGCTGCGGTCGACGCTGCCGCGCTTCAGGTACTCGTCGTACCAGGCCATCTCGCGCACCATCGCCGCGGCCACCTCGGGGGTGGCGGCGCGCGAGGTGAGCTGGTCGATGCCGTCGCGCACCTCGGTCGTCTCGGAGAACATCACGGTGGCGCCGGCGCGCACGAGCAGGTCGGTGCAGAAGCCCACGGCCGGGTTCGCGGTGGCGCCGGAGAACGCGTCGCTGCCGCCGCACTGCACGCCGACGACGAGCTCGCTCGCCGGCACGGTCTCGCGCTGCCGCGCGTTGAGGCGCTCGAGGTGCTCCTCGGCCTGGCGCATGATCGACTCGACCATCGACATGAATCCCACGTGGGCCTCGTCCTGCAGGCACACGACGTCGAGCCCGCCCTCGGCGCTGGCGCCGACGTCCGCCACCGCGCGCTCGTCGGTGATCGGGAACGAGCCCGGCGGCAGCAGCCGCTCCGGCTGCAGCTTCTCGCAGCCCAGGCTCACCACCATCACCTCGCCGCCGAAGTTCGGGTTCAGGCTGACGTGGCGCAGCGTGCGGATCGGCACCACCGCGTCGGGCGCGTCGATGGCCACGCCGCAGCCGTAGCCGTGCTCGAGCGCGACGACGTCGTCGACGTTCGGAAAGCGCGGCAGCAGCTCGGCCTTGATGCGCTGCACGGCGAACCCGGTGACGCCGGCCACGCACTGCACCGTCTGCGTGATGGCGAGGATGTTGCGCGTGCCCACCGAGCCGTCGGCGTTGCGGTAGCCCTCGAACGTGTAGCCCTCCAGCGGCGGCTGCGGCGCCGGCTTCACGGTGGCCACCGGCAGCCCTTCGAGGGCGCGCGCCTCGGGCATCGCGAGCAACCGCTCGTGCACCCAGCTGCCCGCGGCGATGTCGGCTGCCGCATGGCCGATCGGGATGCCGTAGCGCAGCACCGGCGCACCGGCGCCAATGTCCGCCAGCGCCACCTTGTGCCCCTGCGGCACGCGGTCGCGCAGCTCCACCCCGGAGGGCAGCCGGGCGCCGGCGGGCAGGCCGCCGTCGTTGGCGACGATCGCGACGTTGTCGCGCTCGTGCATGCGAATCGTCACCGGGGTCGCGGGCATGCAAAGGCTCCAGGGGGATGAGGTGCGCGCGGCGAGGGCGAGCTGCCGCGTCGGCTCAGGCCTGCGTGTAGGCCGTCTTCACGGTCGTGTAGAACTCCGCCGCGTAGCGCCCCTGCTCGCGCGGCCCGTAGCTCGAGCCCTTGCGGCCGCCGAACGGCACGTGGTAGTCCACGCCGGCGGTGGGCAGGTTGACCATCACCATGCCCGCCTGCGCGTGGCGCTTGAAGTGCGTGGCGTGTTTCAGCGACGTCGTCGCGATGCCGCTCGAAAGCCCGAACGGCGTGTCGTTGGCCAGCACCAGCGCCTCGTCGTAGTCCCTGGCGCGGATGACGCTCACCACGGGGCCGAAGATCTCCTCGCGGTTGATGCGCATGGCCGGTGTCGTCTCGGTGAAGAGCGCCGGCTTGAGGTAGTGGCCGGGCGCGCCGGCGGCGTTGCGCTCGACGGCCTCGCCACCGGCGGCGAGCTTCGCCCCTTCGCGCCGGCCGATGTCGATGTACTCCAGGTCCTGAGCCAGCTGCTTCTCGTCGACGACCGGGCCGATGTCCGTGCCGGCCTTGCGCGCATCGTCGACCTTCAGCGCCTTCATGCGCTCGACCATCGCGGCGACGAAGCGGTCGTGGATGCCGGCGGTGACGATGACGCGCGAGGAAGCCGTGCAGCGCTGGCCGGTGGAGAAGAAGCCGCTTTGAACGGCGCAGTTGACGGCCACGCCGAGGTCGGCGTCGTCGAGCACGACGAAGGGGTTCTTGCCGCCCATCTCGAGCTGGAACCTGGCCATTCGCGCCACGCAGGCGGCGGCCACCTTCTGCCCGGTGGCGACGCTGCCGGTGAAGCTGATCGCATCCACGCGCGCATCGTCGAGCAGCACCGCACCGACCTCCGAGCCGCGGCCCATGACGAGGTTGAACACGCCCTTGGGGCAACCGGCGCGGTGCAGGATGTCGGCCAGCGCCCAGGCCGAGCCGGGCACGAGGTCGGCCGGCTTCATCACCACCGTGTTGCCGAAGGCGAGCGCCGGTGCCAGCTTCCACGCCGGGATGGCGATCGGGAAGTTCCACGGCGTGATGAGGCCGACGACGCCCAGCGGCTCGCGCGTCACCTCGCATCCGACACCGGGGCGCACCGAGGCGACGACGTCGCCACCGACCCGCAGCGCCTCGCCGGCAAAGAACTTGAAGATGTTGCCGGCGCGCACCACCTCGCCCGTCGCCTCGGGCAGCGTCTTGCCCTCCTCGCGTGCCAGCAGGTCGCCGAGCTCGGCCTTGCGCGCCAGGATCTCGCTGCCAGCGGCGTCGAGCAGGTCGAAGCGCTGCTGCGGCGTCGAGAGGCTCCACGCCGGGAAGGCCTCGCGCGCCGCGGCGACGGCGGCGCGCGCCTGCGCCGCGTCGCCCTGCGCGTACTCGCCGACGATGTCGCGCGTGTCCGAGGGGTTGATGTTGCGGCTCGTGCGCGCGCCTTCGGTCCACTCGCCGGCGATGAGGTTCTTGAACATGGGGCAGGCCCTTTCGTGAGGCTCGTCTGTCGGGTGCCGGGTCCGGGCGCCTCAGCCCGCGGCCGCGGTGTCGGTGACAAGTGTGCCGCGCCCGAAGGCGCAAAGCAGGTAGACGAACGCGGGCGGGCCCATCGGCCTGGCGCGGCCGCGCGTCAGCGCACCATGCACGGCCGCTTCGGGTCGAACTTCCAGTTCGGGATCAGGAACTGCATCGCCGCGGCGTCGTCGCGCGCGCCGAGGCCGTATCGCCGGTACAGCTCGTGCGCGCGCTCGACCTCGGCCATGTCGAGCTCGATGCCGAGGCCGGGCTTCTTCGGCACCTGCACGAGGCCGCCATCGATCTTCAGCGGCTCCTTCGTCAGGCGCTGGCCGTCCTGCCAGATCCAGTGCGTGTCGATCGCCGTCACGCGCCCCGGCGCCGCCGCGGCGACGTGCGTGAACATCGCCAACGACACATCGAAGTGGTTGTTGCTGTGCGAGCCCCACGTGAGGCCCCAGTCGCGGCAGGTCTGCGCCACGCGCACGCTGCCGGCCATCGTCCAGAAGTGCGGGTCGGCCAGCGGGATGTCCACGCTCTGCAGCGAGAGCGCATGCACCATCTGCCGCCAGTCGGTGGCGATCATGTTCGTGGCCGTGGGCAGGCCGGTGGCGCGGCGGAACTCGGCCATCACCTCGCGGCCGGAGAAGCCTTCCTCGGCACCGCACGGGTCCTCGGCGTAGGCGACGACGCCGCGCATGTCGCGCATCAGGCGCACCGCGTCCTTCAGCAGCCACCCGCCGTTCGGGTCGAGCGTGATGCGCGCGGCGGGGAATCGCTCGTGCAGCGCCACGATGGCCTCGACCTCCTCCTCGCCGCGCAGCACGCCGCCCTTGAGCTTGAAGTCGTTGAAGCCGTAGCGCGCGTAGGCGGCCTCGGCCAGGCGCACCACGGCCTCGGGCGTCATCGCCTTCTCGTGGCGCAGGCGGCACCAGTCGTCCTCGCCGTCGGGCTCGCTCGCATACGGCAGGTCGGTCTGCAGGTGGTCGCCGACGAAGAAGAGGTAGCCGAGCATCTCCACCGCGTCGCGCTGCTGGCCCTCGCCGAGCAGCGCCGCCACCGGCATCTCGAGATGCTGGCCGAGCAGGTCGAGCAGCGCGCTCTCGACGGCGGTGACGGCGTGGATCGTCGTGCGCAGGTCGAAGGTCTGCTGGCCGCGGCCGCCGGCGTCGCGGTCGGCGAAGCGCTGCTGCATCTGCTGCAGCACCTGCCGGTGCGCGCCGATCGGCTGGCCGACGACGAGCGCGCGCGCGTCGTCCAGCGTCTGGCGGATCTTCTCGCCGCCCGGCACCTCGCCCACGCCGGTGCGGCCGGCGCTGTCGGTGAGCACAAGCAGGTTGCGCGTGAAGAAGGGCCCGTGCGCACCGCTCAGGTTGAGCAGCATGCTGTCGCCGCCGGCGACCGGGATGACGCGCAGCGCGGTGACGCGTGGCGTGGCGGAGGACGAGCTCATCGATGCTCCTGGCAGGCGCTTCGGATCGCGCCGTTCAATCGGCGGTGATCTTGCGCTCGTCGATCAGCTTCTTCCAGCGCGCGAACTCGGCGGCCTGGAAGGCGGTGAACTGCTCGGGCGTGTTGCCGACGATCTCGAAGCCGAGCTCGAGCAGCCTGGGCTTGACGTCCGGCGCGTTGAGACCGGCGACGATGGCCGCGTGCAGCTTGCCCTTGATCTCCGCGGGCAGCCCCTTGGGCGCCGCGAAGGCCTGCCACGAGTAGACGACGACGCCCTTCACGCCGCCCTCCTCCATCGTCGGCACGTCGGGCAGCAGCGGCGAGCGCTGGTTGCTCGTGATGGCGAGCGCCCGCAGCTTGCCCGACTTGACGTGCGGGATCACGGCGTTGATGTTCTGGAACGAGCCGTCGACCTGGCCGCCGAGGATGTCGGACATCGCCGGGCCGCCGCCCTTGTACGGCACGTGCAGGCCGCTGGTGCCGGTCTGCGACCAGAACAGCTCGGCCGTGAGGTGGTCGCTGGAGCCGTTGCCCGAAGAGGCGAAGCTCGCCTTGCCCGGGTTCGCCTTGTGGTAGGCCAGCACGTCGGCCAGCGACTTGTGCGGCGAAGCCGCCGGCACCACCAGCACGTTGGGCGCCTGCACGGCCAGCGTGAGGTAGTCGAAGTCCTTCAGCGGGTCGTACGGCAGGTTCTTCATCAGGTGCGGGCCGATGACGAAGGGCCCGAGCGACGAGACGAACACCGTGTAGCCGTCGGGCGCCGCACGCTTGGCCTGCGTCGCGCCGACGGTGCCGCCGGCCCCGCCCTTGTTCTCGATGATGAAAGTGCCGCCGAGCTTCTCCTGCAGCTTGGGCTGCAGCGTGCGCGCGATGAGGTCGGTGGAGCCGCCGGGCGGGAACGGCACGAGCAGCGTCACCGGCTTGCTCGGCCAGGCCTGGGCGTGCACGGCGCCGGCCACGGCCAGACCGGCCGCGACGCCGGCGAGGGTGGTGCAGAGCTTCTTCAGCATGTCTTGTCTCCGGGGTTGAAGGGGAAGTGAAGGGGGCGGGTGGGTGTGGTCGAGCCGCTCATTGCGGCCCGAGGCGGGAGATCAGCGCGCCGAGCTCGTCGAGCTCGGCGGGCTCGAGGTCCGACAGCGGCGGGCGCACGGGGCCGGCGCCGTGGCCGACGAGCGCAGCGCCGGCCTTGACGATGCTCACGGCGTAGCCCTGCCCACGGTTGCGCAGCGCGACGTACGGCAGGAAGAACTGGTCGACGAGGCGGTTCGTGGTGGTGGTGTCGCCGGCGCGCAGCGCCTCGTAGAACTCGACGGCCGTGCGCGGGATGAAGTTGAACACCGCCGAGGAGTACACCGGGCAGCCCATCGCCTGGTAGGCGCCGGCGAAGAGCTCGGCCGTCGGCAGCCCGCCGAGGTAGGCGAAGCGGTCGCCGAGCGTTCGCCGGATCGCCACGAACGCCTCGATGTCGCCGATGCCGTCCTTGAAGCCGACGAGGTTCGGGCAACGATCCGCCAGCTGCTGCAGCGAATGCGGTGTCAGCCGGCAGGCGCCGCGGTTGTAGACGATGACGCCGAACCCGACGCTGCGGCACACCGCCTCGACGTGCGCCACGAGGCCCTGCTGCGTCGCCTCCGTCAGGTAATGCGGCAGCAGCAGGATGCCCTGCGCGCCCAGGCGCTCGGCCTGCTGGGCGTAGCGAATCGCCAGCGTCGTGCCGCCGCCGGCGCCGGCGATGATGGGCATGCGGCCGCGGCAGGTGTCCACCGCCGTCTTGATGACCTCGCAGTACTCCTGCGGCTCGAGCGAGAAGAACTCGCCGGTGCCGCCGGCGGCGAACAACGCGGTGGCACCGTAAGGCATCAGCCACTCGAGCCGCTCGGCGAAGGGTTTCGGCGCGAAGCGCAACTCGCGGTCGAAGTCGGTGAGCGGGAAGGACAGCAGGCCGCTGGAGATGGTGGCCTTGAGCTCTTGCGGGGTCGTCATGGGCGTCCAGGTGCGGTGGTGAGGGAGCCGGGCGATGTCGCCGGGCCGGCTCGCGGCGACGGTAGCGCTACCAACCTTCGACGAGATGGTAGCGCTACCTTGGCCGCACGGCAAGTCGCCCGACCTAGCGTTAACCCTCAGTTCAAGAGCTGGCGCGCTCGACGATCGAGAAGCCCATGTCGACCACCCGCGGATCGACGGGCCGGCCCTCGGCCCGATCCACGATGAAACGGGCCGCCCGCCGGCCGATCGCCCCGCCGTCGATGTGCACCGAGGTCAGCGACGGTTCCAGGTCCGCAGCGAACTCCTGGTCGCCGAAGCCCACGACGGCCAGCTGGCCGGGCACCAGGAGCCCGCGCGCCCGCGCCTCGGTCATCACGCCCAGCGCGAGCAGGTCGGAGCTGCAGAAGACGGCATCCGGGCTCGGGCCGCCGTGCAGCAACCGGGCCAGCGCCTCGCGCCCGGACTTCAGCGTCGTCGGCGCCGGCACGCCGGCCACCAGCACGTCCGGCAGCCCGAGCTCGAGCGCCCGGGCACGGAAGGCCGCGACGCGCCGCTGCGCGCGCTCGTCGTTGCCCGCCACCGCGGCGAAGCGCTGCCGCCCCTTGCCGTGCAGGAACGTGCCCACGGCGCGCCCGACCTCGGTGTGCGAGAAGCCGACGAGCATGTCGATCGGCGTGTCGGTCAGGTCCCACGTCTCGACCACCGGGATGCCGCTGGCAAGCAGGCGCCGGCGCCCTTCCACCGAGTGCATGATGCCCGTGAGCACGATGCCGTCGGGCCGCCGGCCGATGATCGCCTCGAGCAGCGCGTCCTCCCGCGTGCCGTTGTAGCCGGCCTGGCCGAGCATGACCTGGTAGCCGTGCTCGGCCAGTGCCTCCGTCAGCGACTGCACCGTCTGCAGGAACACCGGGCCGGCGATCGTCGGTACCACCGCCGCGACGAGCCGGCTGCGCGTGGAGGCCAGCCCGCCGGCCAGCCGGTTGGGCACGTAGCCAGTGCGCGCCACCGCCTGCTGCACCTTCGCCAGCACCTCGGGCGACACGCGATCGGGCGTGTTCAGCGCGCGCGAGGCGGTGATCGGCGCCACGCCGGCGATGCGCGCGACGTCGTGCAGCGTGATCGCACCGCTGCTGCGCCGCCGCCGTGGCGATGCCACCACACCCTGCTCTGCCATGGCCGGCGATGTTAGCCTGCTCTGGCAGCGCTACCAAGGCATCGTTCGCCGCGGCCGGCCGCTCGGGGGCCGGCCGCCTCGTCACGACCCGGCAGCAGCCCTGCCCATGAAGGACGAGACCGCCTCGATCACCACGGCCGGCTGGTCGCGGTGCGGCGAGTGGCCGCATTGCGCGACTTCGACGATCCGCGTGCCGGGCAGGCGGCGCGCAATGCCGCGCACCTGCTCGAGCGTGCCGTATTCGTCGTCCAGGCCCTGCATCGCCAGCACCGGGCAGCGGATGGCGCCGATCTCGGCCTCGATCGACCAGTGCCTGAACGCGGGCGCGAGCCAGATGTCGTTCCAGCCCCAGAAGGCGGAGTCGGGATCGTCGTGGTACTTGGCCAGGCGCGCGCGCAGGTCGGTGCCGAGGTAGGCGTCGCGTGCCTTCGCGATGCTCGTGATCGAGAGGTCCTCGACGAGGATGTGCGGCGCGAGCACCACCAGGCCGGCCAGCCGGGCATCGGCGCGCTTGGCGTGCAGCAGTGCGATCGAGCCGCCGTCGCTGTGGCCGAAGAGCCAGAGCGGCCGCTCGGCGCCGTCGATGCCGAGCGCGTGCAGGAGCGCCGGCAGCACCTCGTGCGCCTGGCGGTGCATGAAGTCGGGCGCCCAGTGCTCGTCGGGCGCGCGCGGCGTGCTGCGGCCGTAGCCGGGGCGCGAGTAGACGAGCCCACGCGCGCCGACGGAACGGCACAAGCGCTCGGGGAAGTCGCGCCACATCGCCACCGAGCCGAGGCCCTCGTGCAGGAACACGACGAGCGGCGAGCCGGGCTCGTCCGCGCCGACCCACGCGAGCTCGACGCGCACGCGCCGGCCGGCCCAGTCGAACTCGGCGAAGCCGTCGGTCAGCGGCGGGTGCGCGTCAGCCACGCCCGACTTCGCGGTCGCGCAGCTTGAAGCGCTGGATCTTCCCGGTGGCCGTCTTCGGCAGGTCGGCCACGAACTCGATCTGGCGCGGGTACTTGTACGGTGCCAGCCGGTCCTTGACGAAGGCCTTCAGCTCCGCCTCGTCGGCCTCGCCGCCGGGCTTCAGCACGACGAAGGCCTTGGTCTTCGTCAGGCCCTCGGCGTCGGGCACGCCGATCACCGCCGCCTCGAGCACCGCGGGGTGCTGCACGAGCGTGGCCTCGACCTCGAACGGGCTGACGTAGATGCCACTCACCTTCAGCATGTCGTCGCTGCGGCCGCTGTAGGTGTAGCTGCCGTCGGCGTTGCGCACGTACTTGTCGCCGCTCTTCGTCCAGCCGCCCTGGAAGGTGTCGCGCGTCTTCTGCCGGTTGCCCCAGTACATCATCGCCGCGCTCGGGCCGTGGATGTAGAGGTCGCCGGGTTCACCGTCGGGCACGGGCTGGCCGCCGTCGCCGCGCAGCTCGATCTCGTAACCCGGCACCGGCCAGCCGGTGGTGCCGTAGCGCACGCGGCCGGGACGGTTGCTGAGGAAGATGTGCAGCATCTCGGTGGAGCCGATGCCGTCGATGATCTCCACGCCGAAGTGGCGCGTGAAGCGCTCGCCGATCTCCGCCGGCAGCGCCTCGCCGGCACTGGAGGCCAGCCGCAGCGCCACCTGCTCCTTCTTCGGCAGCGCCGGGTGCGCCAGCATGCCGGCGTAGCCGGTGGGCGCACCGAAGAAGACGGTGGGCCGCGGACCGCCGCCCTCGCCCAGCCAGCGCTTGAACACCGCCTCGGGCGTGGGGCGATCGGGCATGAGCACCGTCGTCGCACCCACGCTCATCGGGAACGTCAGCGCGTTGCCCAGGCCGTAGGCGAAGAAGAGCTTGGCGGCGCTGAAGCAGACGTCGTCCTCGCGCAGTTGCAGCACGGCGCGGCCGTAGAGCTCCGACGTCCAGTAGGGGTTGGCGTGCGAGTGCACGGTGCCCTTCGGCCGGCCCGTCGAGCCGCTGGAGTAGAGCCAGAAGGCCGGGTCGTCGGCCGCGGTGTTCGCCGGCTTGGCGAGCGGCGTGTGCGCGGCGAGGAAGGCCTCGAAGTCGACCTCGGTTGGCGCGAGCGGCAGGGCCCCCGAGGGCGCCGCCTTCAGCGGCGCGATGGGCCGCGACACGATGACCGCCTGCACCTCGTGGTCGGACTTCGTCATCGCGGCGGCCACGGCCGGCAGCAGCGCGCCCGAGACGAGCACGGCCTGGGCGCGTGCGTGCTCGAGCATGTAGGCGTAGTCGTCGGCGGTGAGCAGCGTGTTCACCGCCACCGGCACGATGCCGGCATACAGCGCGCCGAGAAAGGCCACCGGCCAGTCGTTCGTGTCCTGCATCAGCAGCAGCACGCGCTCCTCGCGCTTGAAGCCCAGCGCGCGCAGCCCGGCGGCCATCCGCCGCACGCGCTCGTCGAGCTGGGCGTAGCCGAGCGTGCCGCGGTCGTCGACGAACGCGGGCTTGCCGGGACGTGCCGCGTTCAGCGCCAGCAGGTGCTGCGCGAAGTTGAAGCGTTCGGGCGGCACGGCGACCTCGGGCGGCGAGTCGTTCGGGGTGTTGCTCATCGTTGTCTCCTGTTCCGTCGTCGACTCCGCGCGAGGTGGGCACACTCCGGCAAGCGGCCGCCGCGGAACCGGCTCTGCCGGGCCGCCGGCGGCGCCCCCTGGGGGGAGGCGCCGAAGGCGCTTCGGGGGGCTCGTATCACCGCGTGAACCGGATCTGCCCCTGCGGCAGAAGGTAGAGCACGAGCGCCCGGCCGCCGCTCACCGTCGGCCGGTGCGCGCTGCCGGGACCGTACACGCACCAGCCGGCCGGCCGGCCGTCGAAACGCGCGTCGCCTTCGACCGGCATGATCAGATCGATCTCGCCCCGCGGATGGGTGTGGTGCGGGCCGGCGATGTCGTTCATGTCCACGACGTCGACCGAGAAGCCGGCCAGGTCGTCGGCCGGCTTGAAGATGCGGCCGTAACGGATGCCGCCGCCTTCGCGCTCGCAGAGCCAGCCGTCGCGCACGCCGGCGCGACAGGCGGCGGCCAGCGCCGCGAAGGTGGGCGAGCCGGCGCCGTGGTGCTCGTTGAGCCACGCGTCGAGCTCCATGTCGAGGGCTCGGCCGCGCAGCTGCGCGGCAAGTTCGGCCAGGTGTGCGCGCAAGGTTGTCGGCGTTGCGACGATCGGATTTGCGGCGTCATGGGCCATGCAGAGCTCCCGGCTGATGAACTGGACTGCACCCCCGGGTTGCCACCGGGTCTGCGGTGCAGTATTGTGCTTTTGTGCACTGTATCGGCTGAAGTCCACACATGTCAAGCACTATACTGCATGCGAAAGCGGCGGCGGGCAATGGCCGCACCGCAAGCCGGCGCAGGGAGGCCGTCACGGCCGCCCCCGTGCCCTTGGCCGTGGCGGACGTCGAAGGCGCGACGGACGAGGAGGCCAAGCACCCCTTCCTCGTGGCACTGGGCGAACGCGTGCGTGCGCTGCGCGCCCGGCGCGGCATCACGCGCAAGGCGCTGGCGGCCAGTGCCGACGTGTCCGAGCGCCACCTGGCGAACCTCGAGTACGGCCTCGGCAACGCCTCCATCCTCATCCTGCTGCAGGTGGCGCAGGCGCTGCAGTGCTCGCTGGCCGAGCTGGTCGGCGACGTCACCACCGGCTCGCCCGAGTGGCTGCTGCTGCGCGAGCTGCTCGAGGGCCGCGACGAGGCCACGCTGCACCGCGTGCGCGTCGCCGTCGGCGAACTGCTCGGCACCGGCGGCGCCAACAGCGCCCGCGGCACGGCGCGCAGCTCACGCGTGGCGCTCATCGGCCTGCGCGGCGCCGGCAAGAGCACGCTCGGCCAGATGCTGGCCGACGACCTGGGCTTCCCCTTCGTGGAGCTGTCGCGCCAGATCGAGCAGTTCGCCGGCTGCACGATCAGCGAGATCCAGGCGCTGTACGGCCAGAACGCGTACCGCCGGTACGAGCGCCGCGCCCTCGAGGAGGCGATCCAGATCTACCCCGAGGCGGTGATCGCCACGCCGGGCGGCCTCGTCTCCGACCCGGCCACCTTCAACCTGCTGCTGGCCCACTGCACCACGGTGTGGCTGCAGGCCGACCCGGAGGACCACATGAAGCGCGTCATCGCCCAGGGCGACATGCGCCCGATGGGCGGCACCCGCGGCGCGGCGGCCAGCAAGGAGGCGATGGACGACCTGAAGAGCATCCTGGCCGGCCGCGCGCCCTTCTACGCCAAGGCCGACTGCCGCCTCGACACCAGCGCCCAGCCGCTGGAGCAGACGCACGCCGCGCTGCGTACGCTGGTGCGACAGGCACTGCAGATGCCGGTCTGAGCCGGCTGGCGCCGAGATGCACGAAAGTGCTTGACCCGGCGCGAAGGCAGGCAGTATGATGCATCACAGTGCCTGCGCTGACACGCATTCCGCTGCATACTGAACCGGAGACTGCCATGGACACCACCGCCGCCCCGGCGCGCGTCGACTACCAGACGCACCCCAGCCGCTACCGCCACTGGAAGCTCAAGTTCGAAGGCCCGGTGGCCACGCTCGCCGCCGATTTCGACGAGAACGCCGGTTTGCGCCCGGGCTACAAGCTCAAGCTGAACAGCTACGACCTCGGTGTCGACATCGAGCTCAACGACGCCGTCAACCGCATCCGCTTCGAGCACCCCGAGGTGCGGACGGTGGTCGTGACGAGCCTGAAGGACAAGGTGTTCTGCTCGGGCGCGAACATCTTCATGCTCGGCGTGAGCTCGCACGCGTGGAAGGTGAACTTCTGCAAGTTCACGAACGAGACGCGCAACGGCCTCGAGGACAGCAGCCGCCACGACGGCCTGAAGTTCCTGGCCGCGGTGAACGGTGCCTGTGCCGGCGGTGGCTACGAGCTGGCCCTGGCGTGCGACGAGATCCTGCTCGTCGACGACCGTTCCAGCGCCGTCAGCCTGCCCGAGGTGCCGCTGCTGGGGGTGCTGCCGGGCACGGGCGGCCTCACGCGCGTCACCGACAAGCGGCACGTGCGGCACGACCTGGCCGACATCTTCTGCACCACCACCGAGGGCGTGCGCGGCCAGAGGGCCAAGGACTGGCGACTGGTGGACGACATCGCCAAGCCGGCGCAATTCGCGGCCAAGGTGCAGGAGCGCGCGCTCGAGCTGGCGAAGGGCAGCATTCGCCCGGGCCCTGCGGCCGGCGCGAAAGGCGTGGCGCTGACGCCGCTGCAGCGCACGATCGAGGCCGATGTGCTGCGCTACACGCACGTCACGGTCGAGATCGACCGCGCGCGGCGGGTCGCCACGTTCACCGTGAAGGCCCCCGCCGGGCCGCAGCCGGCCGACCCTGCCGGCATCGAAGCAGCCGGCGCCGAGTGGTACCCGCTGGCACTGGCGCGCGAGCTCGAGGACGCCATCCTCTCGATGCGCACGAACGAGCTCGACATCGGCACCTGGCTGATGAAGTCGCAGGGCGACGCCGCCGACGTGCTGGCCACGGACCGCGTGCTGCTCGCGCACCGCGACCACTGGCTCGTGCGCGAGACGATCGGCCTGCTGCGCCGCACGTTCGCCCGCCTGGACGTCAGCAGCCGCAGCCTGTTCGCGCTGATCGACGAAGGCTCGTGCTTCGCCGGCACCTTCCTCGAGCTCGCGCTCGCCTGCGACCGCAGCTACCACCTCGCCCTGCCCGACGACGAAGCCAGGGCGCCGAAGATCACCGTGGGCGAGGCGAACTCCGGCCTCTATCCGATGGTCACGGGCCAGAGCCGCCTGGCGCGCCGCTTCTACGACGAGGCGCCGGCGCTGGACGCGGTGCGCGCGAAAGCCGGCCAGGCGCTCGATGCCGACGCCGCCTTCGCGATCGGCCTCGTCACCCGCAACCCCGACGACATCGACTGGGCCGACGAGACGCGCATCGCCATCGAGGAGCGCGTCGCGATGAGCCCCGACGCGCTCACCGGCATGGAGGCGAACCTGCGCTTCAACGGCCCGGAGAACATGTTCACGCGCGTCTTCGGCCGCCTCACCGCGTGGCAGAACTGGATCTTCCAGCGTCCCAACGCCGTCGGCGAGAAGGGCGCGCTGAAGGTCTACGGCAAGGGCGACAAGGCCGCCTTCGACTGGAACAGGGTTTGACCGGAGACTTGTGATGAGCACCATCGACTACAGCGAGAAGATCCCCAACAACGTCAACCTCGGCGAAGACCGCACGCTCAAGCGCGCGCTCGAGCAGTGGCAGCCCAACTACCTCAGCTGGTGGGACGACATGGGCCCCGAGGGCAGCCAGAACTTCGACGTCTACCTGCGCACCGCCGTCAGCGTCGACCCGCAGGGCTGGGCCCAGTTCGGCTACGTGAAGATGCCCGAGTACCGCTGGGGCATCTTCCTGAACCCGGCCGAGAAGGACCGCAAGATCCACTTCGGCGACCACCTCGGCGAAGCCGCCTGGCAGGACGTGCCCGGCGAGTACCGCGCCAACCTGCGCCGCATCATCGTCACGCAGGGCGACACCGAACCGGCCAGCGTGGAGCAGCAGCGCCACCTCGGCCTGACCTGCCCGAGCCAGTACGACCTGCGCAACCTGTTCCAGGTGAACGTCGAGGAAGGCCGCCACCTGTGGGCCATGGTCTACCTGCTGCACAAGTACTTCGGCCGCGACGGCCGCGAGGA